>DAIPZN010000009.1:0-36294 GCA_036782195.1 Cyclobacteriaceae bacterium
ATAATATACTGTTCTTATCTAAAACATACTATTTTAGTTTGAAATCGGGGGTGGGTAAACGTAATTTTTAATATTTTATTCTGTTTCTTACTATAGAAAAAATACAATTCGTTGTGGGTCAGAGGTTAAGTGTCAACTTGAATTTTGGTTTTCATAAATTTAATTTTTAGGTTAGGTAGATCATTTTATGATTAGACAGATTTAAAATACAGGCAATCCAGCTATAATTTTTATGGAAAATACTTCTACTGTTTTAAAAAAAATCCTGAGGCTACTGAATGTTCCTTTTACAAAAGGATACCTCAAAGATAAAGTGGCATCCCATCCTGAACAGGAATCCTTACTTTCCATTTCGGATACCTTGAATCATTATAAGGTGGAAAGTCTTGGACTCAACCTTACCATAGAAAAGCTGGAACAAATTCCGCTTCCCTGTATCATACAAATTCAAGAAAATGGACATCCGTTTTTTAGTGTGCTCACTAATTCGGAAATAGATACGGTATCATACCTCGATGAAAATGGAAAAATCAAAAGTACGTCCAAAGAGAATTTTGCCAAGTTTTGGACAGGTGTAACCCTACTTTTGGAGAAATCAGATAAATCGGGTGAACCTGGATATAAACAAAGACTGCGGGAAGTTTTAGTGTTCCGGTCTTTGCTTATTCTCCTTGGGCTTTTAAGCCTCATTTGGTTGATTGCTTTTTTTCAGCCAATATTCGCAAACCCAAACCAAGCTCTGGTTATTTTTTCCCTTTTCCTGCTAAAAGCTATGGGATTGGTGATTTCTTCAGTTTTGCTTTGGTCAGAAATCGATAAGGACAACACGGCCATCCAGGAATTTTGCAAAGGAGGTAAAAATACAGACTGTAATTCAGTTACATCTTCCTTTTCTTTGCCGGGAGGAATAAGTTTAAGTATTATAGCCTTTGCCTATTTTTTCTGGAGTTCTCTTTTTGCTTTTCACTTCATTTTCCAAATCAGGATTGCAGCTGCTAAGCTATTTGAGCTTGTCTGGAATAGTCATAATCCCTATTTCCATCTATTACCAATGGGTAAAAATCAAGAAGTGGTGCCTGTTGTGCCTTTGGATCTCAGTTGTACTGACAGCAGAAATCCTGCTTAGTCAGATTTTTCTGATTAACACCGAATCTGTACATTTTCAAAATTTGGCTTTGTATTCCTTTCTATTTATCGGAACTATAGTGGCTTGGCTGAGTCTTAAGCCATATTTCCTGACGGTAAAGGAACTCCAAAAGCAAAAAAGCAAGCTTGCCAGATTTTTATCCAACACCAAAATCTTTAATCATTTTTTATCGGGTTCTAGAAGAATTTCCAATAATCCTGAGGGATTGGGAATATTGCTGAAAGGAGAAAAACCTAAATACCATGTACTCAAAGTGTGCAATCCTTATTGCGGACCCTGTGCAAAAACCCATCCATTGTTAGAAGAACTGTATGAAGCCGGGAATATCGACCTACAGATTTTATTTCTTGCTGGAGGTAATGATGAAGTCAAACTGAATACTGTCAGGCACCTAATGGGAGTAGCATCCAAAGAAGATTCAGCCTATACAAGGCGGGCCTTGGATGATTGGTATATCCCAAAGGAAAAGAACTACTCTCTATTTGCCTCAAAGTACCCATTGAATGGAGAACTGAAAAGACAGGAAGACATTATAAAAAAGATGGAAGCCTGGTGTGAAGCAGAGCGGATTACCCATACCCCAACAATCTTCATCAATGGACATGAGCTGCCTGAGGACTATACCGTGGAGGATTTGAAATATGTCTTGGTATAAAGTTTAAAATATTACCACTAAAGCAAATAAAATATTCTATCGCGATGAATGGTCAGAAGCTCTAGCTGACCTTAATGTCTGGGGTATCAAATAACTTATAAATTTTTGAAAAGATGAAAAAATTAAGTTTAGAAATGCTAAGACTTACTTCTGATGAAGTGCTTCAAAGAAGTCAGATGAAGAAAATAACAGGGGGGTATGGTAGTTCCTGTGGTTATCGACATCCTAGTGGTGCGACTTGGTGTGGAATGTCAATGTCTTCTGCACAACAAGCATATGGTAATGGTGGAGGAAGCTGGTGTTGTGCTAGTTGCGGTACTAGCTCATTCCCTTTTTGTGGTTAGAAGTGAGGGGGTTTGATTTAACCAGCCCCCAATCTTAAAGTATTAAATTTCGAGGCTAGATATTATTAAATCTATCCAAATTTATAAATAAAGAACATCGTTTACTGTTTCCTTAATGATTGATCTATGAAAAGAATATACCTAATAAAATTGCTTTTATTTGTAATTTGGGCTTGCGGCCCTAAAAATGGTAATGACAATGAGGATGTAGGCTTTGATAATTCTATTGGATTGTCTTTTATAAAATTGGATAGTATAACCATTGAATTCGTGGGGAGGCCGACTGTTCATGACCTTGATCCCATTTCAGGGATAGTCATCTTTATGGAGCACAAAGAATTCTCTGAGGATATTTTCATTGCTGATTTTGATGGAAATATTCTTTCATCGTTTTCTAAGTTCGGTGACATGCCTGATACTTATGGAAAATTAATGAGTAACTTAAAAATTAATGGTCCTAATTCTTTTTTTGTTTATGGTTTTCGAGGATTTTCATCATATGATTTTAATGGCAATTTATTGACATTTGTAAAATACGATGATTTTTATGTACCAAGTGAATCTAGGTTTGCTATGGGATTTGGAATGGAAAAAATATCCAATAAGTACCTTTACATTAACCAAGAGCCTCGGCCTACGGAAGTGCATCAATATAAACACCATAAATTACTGACAATAGTTGACCCAGAAATTGGAAAAAGAAGTACAGTTGTTGGTTTTCCAGAAAATAGTATGTTTTTAAATGGAAGCCATTTTTTTTCTCCCTCTTGGTTTCCCGTGTTCACCCACACTAATAATAATATTTATATTGTGCTTGGTTTTGAGCCTGTAATTTACGTTTTTGATGCTTTTGATCCATTTAAATTGAAATACTCTATTCCTTTAGATTTACCTAATTATTTTTTTGGAAAAGGAACTAATAACCCAAATGATACCGAATTTATTGGAATGATGTTTACCTCAGGAAAAATTGAAAATATAAAATTAGTTGATAATTTTTTTATATTAGGCTACAACCCGGGATATGATGAATTAGATACAAAATTGTTTTATGAGAATAAAACTCCTGAAGAAACAAAAATTTTTCGCGAAAGGATGTCGAAAAAGTATCCATCTCGTATTGCAATAATAGATTCAATCGGAAAAGTTATTAATGATTTTATTCCTGATGGACTAGAGCCAAGTAGTATGTTGCTTCGAAACGGTGAACTTTGGATGATGGAAAAACCTGACGAAGAAGAGGAAAGAGATTATTTCAAGTTATTTAAAGTGGGGTTGAAAGTAGAAAATTGAAGAATTGGATTTACAAATCTGTTTTTTTCGCTATCAAATTTAAATTCAAAACTATCTTCTTTTGAAATCCTCCTTTCCCTTTTACAAACAACCCGATTCCAAAGATTGTGGGCCTACCTGTCTTCGCATCGTTGCCAAGCACTATGGCAAGCTGATTTCCCTGCAGGAAATTAGGGGTATTTCTGAGACTACAAGGGAAGGCAGCAGTTTGCTTAAGCTAAGTGAAGCGGCAGAAGCGATGGGATTCAGGACCATCGGCGCCAAGTTGAATTTTGAAAAGCTGAAAAATGCACCCTTGCCCCTGATTGTCCACTATGATAAAAACCACTTTGTGGTGGTTTATAGGATAAGGAAAGATGTTGTCTTTATTTCCGACCCTGCTTATGGGTTGATTCAATATACCAAGCAGGAATTTATTTCACGATGGATCGGTCTCAATGCCGATGAGCAGACCAAAGAAGGCATAACCCTCCTGCTGGAACCTACCCCTGCCTTCAGAAAAATGAAATGGGAGGTTAAGGAAAAACGTTCCCTCAGTTTCCTGTTCAAATACCTTCTCAATTATAAAAACCTAATAGCACAACTGGCCATTGGACTATTGGTGGGAAGTCTCTTGCAGTTGATTTTTCCTTTCCTGACCCAGAGCATTGTGGATGTGGGGATCCAGAACCAGGACATCAACTTTATCTATCTGGTGCTTTTTGCACAGATCATGCTCTTTCTCGGAAGGATGAGTGTGGAAGTGCTCCGAAGCTGGATATTGCTTCACCTGACTACCCGGATCAATATTTCTTTGGTCTCCGATTTTTTTATCAAGCTGATGAACCTGCCCATTTCCTATTTTGATACCCGTATGACCGGGGATATCATGCAGCGGATTGGCGACCACCGAAGAATTGAAAACCTGCTTACGGGAACTACGCTCAGCACACTCTTTTCTTTTTTTAACCTTATTGTATTTGGTGCTGTGCTGATTTATTACAGTCTAACGATATTTTTAATCTTCCTTGTAGGAAGCATTTTTTACCTTTCTTGGGTACTGTTTTTTATGAAACGGCGCAGGGAGCTGGACTACAAGCGTTTTGCCCAGATGAGTCAGGAGCAGAGTACGGTGATCGAACTGATCAACGGCATGCAGGAAATCAAGATGCACAATGCCGAGAAGCAAAAGCGCTGGAGCTGGGAATTTGTACAGGCCAGGTTATTTCAGGTGTCTATTCAATCATTATCACTTGAACAGACACAGCAGGTAGGTTCATCTGTCATCAATGAACTCAAAAACATATTCATCACCTTCACATCTGCTGTTCTTGTCATTGAGGGTAACTTGACCTTGGGGATGATGCTCGCCCTTCAATACATTATCGGTCAGTTGAACGGCCCGATTACCGAACTCGTTGGCTTTGTCAGGTCTTATCAGGATGCTGCCATCAGCCTGGAGCGGCTTAATGAAATTCATGACAAGGAAGATGAGGAAAATGCTGAAAATCAATTTGTAAGAACTGTTGAGCCAAGTGAAGCACTTGTAGTGAAGGGTGTATCCTTCCGGTATGTAGGAGCAGAAGAACCTGTGCTTTCAGGTGTCAACCTGACAGTCCCTCCTCATCAGGTAACTGCCATTGTTGGTGCAAGTGGTAGCGGCAAGACCACCCTGATGAAGCTTTTGCTGAAATTTTATGACCCGACTTCCGGGGAAATCCGCTATGGGAAGCATGACCTGAAAACTATCAGTGCCAAAAGTTGGCGGGATCAGTGTGGGGTGGTGATGCAAGAAGGATATGTTTTTAATGAAACGATAGCAGCCAATATTGCGGTGGGTCAGGATCGGATAGATCAGGAGAGATTACTTGAAGCTGCTCGAATCGCCAATATTCTGGAATTTATCCAGTCCCTCCCATTGGGTTTTAATACCAAAATTGGCAATGAAGGAGTAGGGATGAGTACCGGACAGAAGCAACGCCTGTTTATAGCAAGGGCGGTATATAAAAACCCTAATATGCTCTTTTTTGACGAGGCTACTTCTGCCCTTGATGCCAAAAATGAACGGGAGGTAATGGAAAATCTCCAAACGTTTATGCATGGGAAAACGGTTTTTATTATTGCCCACAGGCTGAGTACAGTTAGAAACGCCGATCAGATTATTGTTATAGATAGTGGACAGATTGTAGAACAGGGAACCCATGTGGAGTTGATATACGCGAAAGGGATCTATTATGATCTGGTGAAAAACCAGTTGGAACTTGAAAAAATTAAGGGAAACTGATTATGCCACTAGCTCCAGCCGAAACCGACAACTTACACCTTCGCTCGGAAGAAGTCCAGGAGATCATCTCCAGGCCTCCGGCTTGGCTCATACGATGGGGGATTACATTGGTTTTTATCATGCTTTCTCTTTTGATTGGATTATCCTTTGTGATCCGATATCCTGATTTTGTGGAGGCTAAGGTATTGGTAACCACCGCTGATCCGACAGAACGGATAGCTGCTCGATTTTCAGGACAAATAGAGCAACTATTTGTCAGAAATGGGGATAAGGTATTTGTGGGCCAGCCATTGGCAGGAATCAGGAGTACAGCAAATATAGAAGACGTACTTTTTTTAAAAAGCACAATTGAAAAAGAACCCTTTATAAGGGACAATGACTTTTTATTCCCCGTTGAATTGCTTAGTGAATTGGTTCTTGGGGAGATTGGGTTGCCATTTTTGGAATTTGAAAGAAGCTATATGGAGTATAGGTTGATTAGGGAACTCCAACCTTTTGCGGGTCAGATGGAAGGCACCAAAGTTTCGATAGAAGAGATCAAAAAGAGGATCAATAGTCAGCAGTCCCAAAAACAGCTACTGGATCGAAGGCTTTATTTGTCAAAAATCGACTATGAGCGGAATATGGGTCTCCACAAGGAGGGAATCATTGCCGATAAAGATTTTGAGTCCAAGGAAATGGAGTTCCTTCAAATGGAGGAACAGGTCAACCAAATGGCAATTTCCATTTCCCAATTGCAGGAAGCACTGAATACAGCCTATCAAACAGTAAAAAACACCAGTATCAATAAGGAGGAGGAAGAAACAAGGTCCTTGAAAGCCCTAATCCAATCTTACCAAGGATTAAAACGAAGCTTGCGTGACTGGGAATATACCTATCTGATGAAGTCTTCCATCCATGGAGTAGTCAGTTTTCAAAAAATTTGGGGTGCCAATCAACAGGTAAATTCAGGGGAGTTGGTTTTTACTGTGCTTCCTGACAATAAATCAGAACTAATGGGAGCCATGAAAATATCTCCCCAGAATGCGGGGAAAGTGAGTGTTGACCAAAAGGTGTTGATCAAACTGGACAATTATCCCTTTCAGGAATATGGGGCTTTGATCGGTAAAATCACCAATATCTCTGTTTCCCCTGATGATGAGTTTAACTATTTGGTGTATGCATCATTGCCCAATGGGGCAATAACTTCTTTCAAGAGGGAAATCCCATTCAATCAGGAGCTGTTGGGAAATGCGGAAATCATCACCGAGGAGTTGAGTGTTGCAGAGAGGCTGTTTTTCAAGTTCAGGTCAATAATGGTTTATTAGGATGAAAATTGTTCACACATTTTGGATAGATCAAGGGAAGGACCCTCTTAAGGACAGCTTTGGATGGTGCAGTGCACGATACCACTTAATGAGTTGGGCGTTGAGCTGCTTGCAGCTGCATCGATTTTATGACAATGTTGAATTGATCACCGACACCAAAGGTAAGGAGTTGTTGATTGACCATCTGAAATTGCCTTACAAAACAGTCAGAATTGAGTTGGATGATGTAGACTTCGTCAATATTCCCGGTTTATGGGTAATGAAAAAGATATATTCCTATACCCTTCATCAAGAACCTTTCCTGAATGTTGATGGGGATGTTTATATTTTTAGACCTTTTCCAGATGATCTCTTTCATGGGCAATTGATTGCCCAAAACATTGAACAGGATTTTGACTATTATAAAGAATTGGTTGGGCTGATTGGTAATATTTTTCCATTTGTCCCTTACCCAATAAGCAAGCAAATGGCCGAGGGTTTGGATATTCAAGCCAGTAATGCAGGGATATTGGGTGGAAATAACCATGGCTTTTTTAAGGAGTATTATCAAGTTGTGGAAAAATTTATTTCAGAGAATCAAGAGCAAATAGCTGGATTGATTCCTTCACAAATGGTCAACTTCAATGCAGTAGCCGAGCAGTATATTTTTCACTGTATGAGTACTCATAAGGGATTAGCCGTGAATTATTTATTGGACACTGTTTACGACCCTTCTTTTTTTGAATCGTTTGCAAATTTCCACCATTTACCCAACAAGATCTCATTTATGCACGCCTTGGGTGATTACAAGAAAAACGGGTGGGTCAGCGATCAACTGGCTAATAGGCTGAGGATTGATTATCCTGAATATTATTATCGAATCATTGGACTTTTTGAATCTCAAGGGAGCAATTATTTTAAAAGCGACAATTCGGGTCTTTCAGAGAAACTTCATACAGAAGTGTCAAGTTTTAAAGAGAAATATTTGGCAAAATCTGAGGGTGAAAGGTTTTATAGAACTGAGCAAATCATAATGTCTATTTGTGAAAAGGCAGCAATCTCTGTGGATAGGAGTGTGTCCACAATTTTTCAGTGTAAAAAATTTTTAATTAAGGAATTGACTGATTCCAACTTTGTTGCCTGTCTTGATGATGTATTTGGGTTTGAAAAAGAAAAAGAAAGATTGATCCAATCATTGCCTTTAGCTGAGATTTTGTGGAAAAACGAAGCTGATTGCATTGAAGGTGCAAATCAGGTTTTCGAAGGGATGAATTTTCTGAAAAGCACTGAATTAAAGTTATCTCCCATCTTTATGGCCATTGAATCAGAATGGGATTGGGTACAAAACCATGTATTGTTTACCTGTATCAAAGGGAATAGTTTTGAAAATAACCTCCTGCTTCAACCACATTACTATCAAACTTTATTGCTGTTTGATAAGCATCATGGAGAAATAATCGAATATCTGCTAGGACCTATCGAAGCCTATCTTTTGTCGCTTCTTTCCAAGGATGATTTTCTTCCTATTTCTCAGGTTTTTAAAGAAATGAATTTATTTTTTGAAAATACCGGGGAACAGCAAATCCTGGTTTATCTGGAAGAAGCGATCAGATTTCTAGGTTATAGCGGGGTGTTGGTTTTAAGGTTGTCTGAAAAGAAAACTTGAAATAGGTTGGAGAAAAAGTGGTTGAAAATCAGGCTTTTTCTTTAAAGATTATTTCAGGAATTATTCAGTTTATATTTCTTAAATCAGTTTGAAAGATTATGTACTTGACATGACTTTACTCAAATATATCGAGCGACTGGAGCAAATGGATCAGTTGATTAGGATGAAAGCAACTGGATCTTCAAAGGAATTTGCGGATAAACTTGGGATAAGTCGGAGTTTAATGATGCAGGAGTTGAATGTATTAAAGGAGTTGGGAGCGGATATTGCATATGACAAAAAGAGGCAAACCTATTATTACAAGAAGAGAATGAAGCTCTTTTTCGGTTTTCTGCCCAAGAGTGATGACACATCAAAAGATTTTTAAAAAAGACCTAGGGTGCTGTATATATGGACTCTGTAAATGTACCTTAGTAAAATTATTTCATACTGATAAATTTAGTCAGGAAAGTATTTGAAAATACAAAAATATCTAATGCAAAATATGCCATGTTTTTTGATTTATTCAATTTTATGGCAATCAAAATATTCAATCGCGATGAATGGTCAGAAACTTCGGCTGACCCTAAAGCCCGAGGTATTAACCAAATTTTTAAAATTAATTTTATGAAAAAGTTAAGCTTAGAAATGCTAAGACTCACTTCCGATGAAGTACTAGAAAGAAGTCAGATGAAGAAGATTACGGGTGGATATGGTGGGAGCTATGTCGGATGTGAGGGCTGGAGCCGAAATATGTATGTGGGCACATGCAATGCTAGTGTTGTAAGGTTTTATTGTGGCCCGAATACTGGGGGCTGGTGTACTTAATTGACCTAACTCTTTATAAGGTTCCCAGATTAGTGGGAACCTTACTTACCTAGATATAAAGAATATGAAAAAACCCATTCAGTTTGTAGCCGTGGTTGTTCTTATAATTTTTGGAGCGCTAGATTCATTTGGCCAATTCAGATTGACTTTAGACGATCGATTCCAGATAGAGTCAATTTACTCCATAGAAATTTCTGATTATAACCACTTAACAGAGCAATTTCTTGGACTTGTGACCGAATCCAGTGGCTATGAGATAGTGTTGCTCAATAGCCGAGGAGAAATAATCAGAAAAAAGAACATTGCGGGAGAAGGTCCAGGTCAGATCAAAGGTGCTTTAAACGGTTTGGGGTTCTCTCCTGAGGGCGGTATATGGATGATGTCAGTAGGGGTGATATTCTATTTCAACATGGAATTGGACTACCTGAGACAACAGAAGTTTTCATCAAATTTTCAACTATACAGGTATGGCAGTCCAAAAAAGATACCCTTCTTCTGGTCAGATAATCTGCAAAAAAATATTGTTTTTGCTACTTATAGCTCAGGTGAGGGGATATTTTCAATGTCCCAAAATGTCAAGGCAGAGTATATGCTCGAGCTTTTCGACACCAATAAGAATCAAAACTATCAATTGGCTGCGGTTTCCGACCGGAAAACCGGAGAAAAAATAGACAACTCAATGAAGGTGCTATATTATCCCGTTTACCATTTAGATCCCAGCAAAAAAATCGCATACGTTACAGGAACAATTGATAACGAAATTACGGTAATTGATCTCACTACTGGAGCTGAACTCAGGCAGATAGCAATCCGTCATGGAGAATTCAAAAGCCTGTCACACTCAAGAATTACACTGGATGAATTACCTAGCAGTGGCCCTTATACCCTCACAGCCATTAACACTAAGCTGATCTCCTTGGACGGAGACTTAATAATACTAGATTATATCAGGGAAATAAGTGAAGGGACTTTTAAGTCAAAAAGAATCAGGAACCAGTATTACCACCATTTTCAAGATCCTGATTATCACAGGCTGATTTTTTTCGACCACACCAAGCAATTGTCAAGCGATATCCCATTTCCGAAAAACGGCAAATTGATGATCGCATTACCCGGAAATAAGCTCCTTTTTAAAATTGATAATCCTGAAGTGGAAGAGGATTTTATCAGATATGAAGTTTATAAAGTAGTTGTACCTCAAAGGTAAATTGAATGGGTATCTTGGTTGCAGATTCCCGCTCTGACAAGGAGCATCGCTAACTCAAGCTGTTGAATAATGTGCTCATTTTTTGGAAAACCTTTGATTGTAAGGTAATTTATTGGGCAGAAGTCAGATGAAGAAGATTACTGGGGGATATGGGACTGGTCCTTGTAGTTGGAATGTCTGTAATGCTGGAACAACATGTTGTGATCCTCATACACACTGGTGTGTAGGAGGGTCTTGTCAGAAAAGATAAGATGATTAGATAAATATGTAGAGGAAGCTAGAAGTTGAATGGCTTCCTCTAAGATAAATTGACTACAAGATGAAGCATTTTACCTATTTAACATTTTTAATTATTTCCGTTTCCTGTCAAACCAAATTAAATAATCAAGCCAATTTTATTAATATATATACAATTGACACTGTTATTATTGATTCTAAAGAGAGGCTTTTGGATTTGGAAACAAATATTTTTAGATCTGACCTAAATAAAAGGAAAAGTTCCATTTTTTTGTTTAACAAGTTCAAACATTCAATTGATGAAGTAGATCTTGATGATCTTGAGTTTGTCAATAGTTATCAATTTGATGCTGATGGACCTGATGGAACTGGAGAGTATGTTTATGATATTTATGAAATATCAGATAGTTTATTTTTCATCAAATCATATGATAGATCAGCTATTTTTCATAAAAATAGTGAACTTATCTACAAGATCAATTGGGCTAATTCAATCGATTCTAATGGTTTGGAGTTTGGAAAAATCCCACAGAAAGAAATTGCGGTAGGCGTAAATGATTTAAAGGTTTTTGGATTAAGTTTTGAAAATAGAAATCGTGAAGTTTTTTTGGATATCCTGTCTGTAAAGGACAATTCAGTGGAACGATTTGATATCGATTCTGAAAAATCTTATCACAATTTCGTATTGGCAATTGATGACCCTCAGAACTACACTTTTATAGATCCTATTGTTTATTTGACTTCTGAAAATGATCAAATCATTATTAGCCACCAATATTCAAGTGAAATATTTATTTTCAATGGTGAGGGTAGATTTTTGAAATTTCTAAAATTCGAACCTAGTATGACACCCAATCGAGCTTCTGAGTTAAAAGATAAGAGTATCCATACAATTGAACAGATAGAAGAAGAATATCAAAAACTTTTGGAACAAGTAAGATTTGCCCCCCCTGTATGGGATGCTGTGAACAAGAGGTATTTCCGATTATCTGCTAGAAGGATATTTAAAGAAAGAGAGGCAAAGGGTGCATTGCTTCCAGAACTCCAAGAAATTATGGTGTATTTATCAGTTTTTGATGCTGAATTTAATTTGACTTCTGAGGTTTTGATTCCTGAGTTGACTTCTGAATTTGTCAAGTATTTTTCCAAAAACGGAAAACTATGGGTATTTGAAAATCTTGCAGATGAACTTGGTTTTATAGTGATTGAAATTGAAACCAGCTAATGCATTTTTTAGAAAATTCCCAAAGCATTTTGCCAAAGATGGTAATATCTAATATTTGAGAAAATTAATGACGATATGGGTTTTTTGGTGCTGTCTTTATCTAAATAATGCTACTTAAATACAGCAAAATGTTAAAACTCTTGCATCAGTAAAATGTTTTGATTTTGCCCCAATAAATGCTGTCAAAAAGAACTAAATATATTGTTAAATTTTATAATTTAACATAAGGTTAATTCATGGAAAAGTTTAATGTGGAAAAACTGAAACTCACTTCCGATGAAGTACTAGAAAGAAGTCAGATGAAGAAGATTACAGGGGGGTATGGGACCCATAATTACAGTTGTAGGTGTTCGGGTAGCGTAGGTCCATGGACCGGCTACTATAGGACTCCTTTAGGGGCTTTAAATGCTATTTCTACATGGTGCGCAAGCGGATATGGATCTTGTACTTATGGTAGTTATTAATAATTAAGGTGTAATTGCGTAGATCATCTCCCTTAACTGGCCATGGCTTTTGTCGTGGCCAGTTATAATTTACTATTAAAAGGTTATGAGATATTTAAAGTTTATATTAATTATATGCATGTATTCTTGTTCTGAAAATTCAGAAAAAAATGGATTTGATTATTTCTCCAATATTCATCTTACTCTAGACACCGTTACTATTGATTCTGGTGATGAACTAATCTATTTAGGTGAGAATATTTTGGGTGCTGACATTAGCAGGGACATGAAGTACCTTTTTAACTTCAATTGGAATGATCATTCCATTGAAAAAATAAATTTGGATGAGCTGAGACTGGAGGAAAAGCTTCCTTTTGAAAAAGAGGGACCTAACGGAACAGGACAATTTATGGGCCGGATAAAACTTCATTCCAAAAATCAATTTACTATAGGTGATATGAACCGGACTGAATTATTTTCTTTGGATGGTGAAAAACTGATGACGATTCGTTATGAGAGTTTTTCGTTGGGATGGGATGATGGAGAACAAGTAATCTCAAGTCCAGTGCTTGATAAAGAAGTCAACCGATTATATGTTTTGACGAATAGGATGGAGGATAATAATTATACTTTTGGAATACTTAATTTGGAAAACTTTGAAGTTTCAAGAATGCCGCTAAAATCTTTTGAGAAACTTGATAAATACAAGTTCACATTGCGGATAGGTAATGGTAGTGTAAGCATCGACCCAGACGTGAGGGTTGAAAAGTTTGGAACAAAAGTAATTCTTTCCAACCAAATAACCAGTGCATTTATGGTGTTTGACACATCAATTGATTCTCTTTATTTTAAATCATATAATAGCCAGATAACAGCCAATGGAAAGGCAAGTATTTACAAAACAGAGCATGAAACTGAGGAAAGCCTGGGTATGGAATATGCAAAATTCCTTCAGGATATCAATTTTTTACCACCCTTTTGGGATGAAAAAAATCAAGTCTTTTACCGATTTTCCTATCAGGAATTAGAGTCTCAAAATAAAAACGGTGAAGACGTAAAAATAAAAGTATACCTGACGGTTTTCGATAATAATCTCAATTGGTTAGGAGAAACCTTGGTTACACAAATGACAAAAATACCAGCTAATGCATTTTTTAGAAAATTCCCAAAGCATTTTGCCAAAGATGGAAATATCTGGATATTCGAGAACATTAATGACAATATGGGTTTTTTGGTACTGTCTTTATCTAATAATGCTACATAAATATAGAAAAATGTCAAAACTCTTGCATTAGTAAAATATTTTGATTTTGCACCAAAAAATGATGTCAAAAAGGATTAAATATATTGTTAATTTTATTATTTAATATAAGGTTAATTCATGAAAAAGTTTAATGTGGAAAAACTAAAACTCACTTCGGATGAAGTCCTTGGTAGAGATAAAATGAAAAAGATAAAAGAGGGAGGTAAGTATTCTTGTGCCTGCACCGGAAGTGTGGGTGCATGGACTGGAAATTACAATTCTAAAGAAGAAATTGCTAATGCCATAGAAAAATGGTGTGCAAGTGAAAGGGGATCTTGTATACCAATTACATAAATACGTAGTAGAAGAAAAAATTAATTCAAATAGTCCATTTTTTAAACACCACTATAAATCCTTATAAAACGACATGTGATTAAATTATTCAAAATATGCGTGTAATAAATTAAATATATGAGAAAAGTAAAAGTCTCTTTTTGCTTATATTCTTTTCTAAAAGTAAATAACTAATTTTGAAAACCGCCTTCCCCTTCTACAAACAACCTGACTTCAAAGACTGCGGCCCCACCTGCTTGCGCATCATAGCGAAGCACTATGGGAAGCTCATTTCCTTGAAAGAAATCCGGGAAATATCGGAGACAACCCGGGAAGGAAGCAGCCTATTGAAGCTAAGTGATGCAGCAGAGGCTATGGGATTCAAGACCATCGGTGCCAAGCTGGATTTTCAAAAACTAAAGAAGGCTCCTTTGCCATTGATTGTCCTTGGCAGCGTTTTGTAGGATTAGACCTAGTACTTTTGATCCGATATGAAAAAAGGGTTTGGTAAACTATCTACCAAACCCTTTTTAATTTATCAGTTATCATCTACTCTGTCCCCATCCTCATTGAAGACAGCTTTGGTGTTTTGACCATCTTCAAAGGTCAGTTCATAGTGGATTTTGCCGTTTTCGGTGTAAGTCCTGGTGTCGGTAATAGGCTTGTTCCGGAGGTTTCGGTCACTGTCAATGCTTTCCCTCACCTGTGGGGGAAGCGATACCGTTCCCTGGTTTTCCCCTACAATCAGCGAATCTCCCGAAAAGGTGCTGTTGTCCGGAATGGTTTCCTCAGGAAGCCCACGTGGGGTCATCCCATCTTGGATCATGGTGGTGTCTGCAGCCATCCGGCCTTCTTCCCCATACTCACCTTCATTGGTATTTCGGTCCCCACAGGCTATCATTCCTGCTGCCAATACAGCTGCGATCAATCCTTTTGTATATTTCATATTAATTTGATTTAGTACTTATGTCCAAATTTTGATGAAATAAACCCAATTATTGTGCCTGATTGTCTTGTTCGTAGTTCTAAATACTTAAGGTGCTTTCCGTTCAGTCATCCACAGTGGTAAAAACCATCTGTCTGAATCTCCAGCTTGTATCGTCTCCACCGCTGTCCCGGGTCTGCTTCAGGATGATGCCGATGATCTTTTCTTTGGGATCTGCAAAGTAAGAGGTGTTGAAATAGCCGCCCCAGTCAAAGGTGCCCTCACTGCCGTTCCCGCCTTCTCCCATTCCTCTCCGGGTAGTGACCCCGAAAGCAAGGCCATAGTGTCTGCTGCCCGGGTTGCCCCAAAGATCCCCGATCTGGTTTTCCATCATCATGGCGATGGTGGTTCTGCTCAGGATCCTCTTGCCGTTCAGTTCACCGCCGTTCAGGTAGAGCTGTAGGAAAGTCGCGTAGTCTTTAGCTGTACTGGACAAGCCTGCACCACCTGAGAAAAATCTCCTGGCTCCTGAAATGGGATAATTTGGATCATAAAAGGTTGTAGGATACTTTTCCCACTTGCCATGAACTCTCCTGTGTATGCTGACCAGTCTGCCAGCTTTGCTGTCGGGGAGGTAAAACCAGGTGTCCTGCATGTCTAGCGGTTCAAACAGCCGCTTTCTCAGAAATTCATCGAAAGGCATGCCTGAAAGGATTTCCACCAGATGGCCCAGCACATCCAGCCCTTCCGAATAGGTGTATTTTTCTCCCGGATTGTGGTGAAGCGGCAATTTGGCGAGCTTCCTGACATTGTCACCGATACTGATGTCAGCAGTGGTGTAGAGGTCTACGATTCCGGCCTTTTGGTAGATCATCCGCATGCGCTCGTCTGCGTCTATCATGCCATAGCCCAGTCCTGAGGTATGGGTAAGAAGATGGCGGATGGTAATTTCTTTATTGGCAGGCACAACCGTATAGGAAGTGTCCGCATATTGGAATTGCCTGAGCACCTGTGGATTTTTAAATTCCGGGATATACTTGGAAATGGGATCGTCCAGTCTGAATTTCCCTTCTTCCCAAAGCATCATTACGGCAGTGGAGGTGATGGCCTTGGTTTGGGAGGCTATGCGGAAGATGGCGTCTTTAGTCATGGGGCTGCCTGTCTCTACGTCTGCTTTTCCTTTGGCGGTGTGGTAGACAATCTTGCCGTTGCGGACAATCATCGCGACTAATCCCGGTACCTGTCCTTCGCTGATCGCTTCCTCCAGCATCTGATCGATCTTTTTGATCCTTTCGGCAGACATGCCTACTGCGGAAGGTTGGGCTTCGGCTAGAAGAGGGGATTTTTTGGTTTGGGCATTGAGGAATTGGAATTGTGTGCCCAAAAGCACTAGGGCAATAAGCCATTTTTTCATAGGGTCAAGGATTTGTAACAAGGAAATTTAATGGTATTTAATGGATTTAGCCAAATAAATATCACCAATGGTGGTTATTGATGATTAAAACCTGTTGTTTTAAGCCGTGGAGCTTACAGATTTATCCGCTTATCCACTTCTGTTTTTGGAAACACATCCTAACTATTTATCTTAATTCCCATCAACCACCCTCATGATGAGCCTAACTGCGATAATCTTATTCTTACATGCTGTATTTTCATTTCAATTACCGAATGCCGGCATTCAGATCCGGATCAACCAAATCGGCTATTTGGATACTGATACCAAAATTGCCGTGGTTTTCGCCCGTAGCCAGGTGAGGGAGCGGTTTGAGCTGATCCGTGAGGATGGGACAGTTGTAGCTGATTTTCCGCTCAAGCAGATGGATAAAGAAGCATGGGGAGGGTTTAGGTACTGGGAACTGGATTTTACCCAATTCCGTGAGACCGGAAAGTACCGTTTTAAAGGAAAGAAGAGTGGCACCCTGTCTCCTTATTTTTCGGTTTCATCAGAAGGCTATCCCGCCTATCAAGAAACCCTCCTGGAGTTTATGCGGCAGCAGCGCTGTGGCTACAACCCTACGTTGGATATGGTCTGTCATGAAAAGGACGGCAGGTCGTTTTTTGGACCTATGCCTGACAGCACCTATGTAGATGTGAGCGGTGGATGGCACGATGCAGGTGATCAACTCAAGTACCTGATCACTTCCAGCTATGCCACCGCGCACATGCTGATAGCTTATGAACTTTACCCTGACAGATTTGAAGATAAGGTCAATGCACTTGGCCAACCTTGGCCCAATGGCATTCCGGATGTATTGGACGAAGCCAAGTGGGGACTGGACTGGATCCACAAGATGCATCCTGCACCGGATCAGCTGTTCCATCAGGTGGCTGACGACCGCGACCACAAGGGATTCAAGATTCCAAACAAAGACAATTCAGATTATGGATGGGGTGCCAATCAGTACCGTCCGGCCTATTTTGCGACTGGAAAGCCGCAGGGGCTGATGAAATACCAAAGTGAGGCTACCGGCGTCGCAAATCTTGCCGGAAGAAGTGCAGCAGCTATGGCTTTGGCTGCCAGAATCTGGGAAAAGGATCTTCAAGACCCTGTCTTTGCTGCCAAATGCAAAGCAGCAGCTTTTTCTTTGTATGAAATGGGGAGAAAGCAGGAAGGTTATCAGCAGGGCAACTCCTACAGTGCCCCTTACCGCTACAATGAGGAGACCTGGGCCGATGATATGGAATGGGCTGCGGCTGAATTGTTCAAATTGACCAAAGAGGACAGCTTTTTGAACCAAGCCAAAAACTACGCCCTGCTCAGCAATACCCAAGACAGCTGGACTGTAAGGGATTCGGCTGCACATTATCAGCTGTATCCCTTTATCAACATGGGACATTTTGCGCTCCATGCGGTGGTGGATGAGGAATTCAAAAAGGTACTTGAAGGCTACTACCTGGATGGGATCAAATATACACTTAAACGGGCACAGCAGAACCCATTTCATGTGGGTGTTCCTTTCATTTGGTGTAGCAACAACCTGCTGACGAGTCTTGCTACTCAGGTCATTCTTTACGGGAAAATGAGCGGGGACAGTCAATTTGAACCTTTTCTCACAGCGCAGCGGGATTGGCTGTTTGGTAGAAATCCCTGGGGAACATCCATGTTTACAGGAATGCCGGAAGGAGGGGAGTTTCCGGTGGAGGTACACACCAGTCCCTATGTGCTGCTGGGTATGGAAGTGCCTGGAGGCCTGGTGGATGGCCCTGTTTACACCTCGATTTACAACAGCTTATTGGGCCTTACCCTGCTCAAACCCGATCCTTTCGCTGCTTTTCAAAATGAACATGTGGTCTATCATGATGATGTGGGCGATTACAGTACCAACGAGCCTACCATGGACGGCACTGCCGGAGCCATATTGATGATGACCCACTTTAGCAGAAGGTAAAAAAAAGGCCGGTCAAATTTGACCGGCGATTTTTAATAAAAAACAACCAAACACTTTCTTTATGATTAATCTATTTTGACTTCAAAATAGAATTCTTGTCCGTTGGGATAAAGTCCGAGTACTACAATTTCCTCTCCTTTATTTTCATTTAAGATATTCATCAGAGCATCGGCTCCTGAAACCCTGAATCTTCCGCCAGGTCCGATCACCGAGGTGATCACAAAACCTGTTTTGGCTCCTGATTTTCTCCAAGCTTCATTGTCCACAGAGACAATGCTGGCACCACCCTCAATTTTGAGTTTGGATCTTAAATCCGGTTTTGCGTCTTCAAATACTACTCCGCCGAATGTAGCTCTTACTGGAAGTTCTTTTCTTACAACCTTTGTATCCCCCGAAAGGTTTTTCAAAGTTGCATTTGCTGTGAATTCTTTTCCGTTTCTAAGGTATTTGACAGAAACTTTGTCACCGGGTCTTTTTCTGGCGACCATTTCTTGGAGTTGAGGTACGTTACGTACTTCCGATCCATCTATACCGATGATGATATCACCTCTTTGTAAGCCTGCTTCCTTACCGCCACTGTTTTCATTGACGTCCCTGACGTAAACACCTCTGTTGACTCCAAAACTTTCCTTTAACTCCTCTTCAAGCTCAGGGCTTACATTTATAATTGATACGCCCAAGAGCCCTCTTTGAACGGCGCCGAATTCCAACAAGTCATCCATGACTTTCTTCACAATGGATGCAGGTACCGCAAAGGCATAACCATTGAAAGTTCCCGTTCTTGAGGCAATTGCAGTGTTGATACCGATCAGTTCACCGGCAAGGTTGACCAATGCGCCTCCGGAATTACCAGGGTTTACTACGGCATCTGTTTGTAAGAAGGATTCGATTTGCAGGTTGTTCTCCAGATCCCTAAGGATTCCGATATTCCTGGCCTTGGCACTGATGATACCTGCTGTGACAGTGGAGTTCAGGTCAAAAGGGTTGCCGACTGCCAATACCCATTCGCCAATTTTGGTTTTATCTGAGTCACCGAATTTCACAAAAGGAAGACCCTTTGCGTCAATTTTGATCAAAGCAAGATCAGTTGTGGGATCGGTACCAATTACAGTTGCCGTATAGCGGGTATTGTCTTCGAGTGAGATGTTGATTTTAGTGGCACCTTCGATCACGTGATTATTGGTGACGATGTAGCCGTCTTCAGAGATGATTACCCCAGAACCTGAGCTTCTGCCTTCTCTTGGTGCTGCGTCTCTTTCCGGGTTCCTAAAGCCGAAGAATTCCTCAAAAGGATCTGTTCTTCTTTGGGCTTGATTTACTGATACTGTACTTCTGACATGGACAACTGCCGGAGTGACCAATTGTGCCGAAGCTACGAAGTTGATTCCATCAGGCACGGTGAATTTATCATCCGCAAGCCAGTTGACTAGACTGGCATCCTGCTTTTCTGTGAAGTTGGTGGCAGCGTTTTGCTTGTTCAGGTAGTTGGCACCTGCCAGCGCAATCACTCCCCCGATCAAAGAAGCCAGAAGGATTCCCAGGAAAAACTGCTTGTTGTTCATATGTATTGATTTATTTATGGATTAGTGTTGTTATTTGGTACACGCAAATTAATTTTAATCGTTTACAATTTTCAAGTATTATTTGTTCTGAAAATCCTGTGATTAACAAGCTTTAACAACCAGAAAGGTCGTTTTCACATGCGTATATCTGTATAAACAAAAATAAGGGAAGTGGGTTTCCCCACTCACCTTATTTTACTTCAATTTTAGATTTATTAACCTTTTTCTCCACCTTTGGCAGGTTGAGTTTGAGAAGACCATCTTCGTATTTGGCCTGGATTTTTTCAGGATCCACATCGTCTGGTAGATAAATGGATCTTTGGAAATGTCCATACTGGGTTTCTAAAGCATGGTAGTTCTTGGATTCCTTTTTCTCCTCCAGCTTTCGCTCTCCAGAAATTTGTAATCTTCCGTCATGGATCTCAATCTCAAAGTCTGATTTGCGCATCCCTGGGACCGAAACAAGAATCTGATAATTTCCTTCATCCTCTGAAATGTCTACAGCTGGAATAAACTTCTTGAGGTTTTGTTGCACAGTATCGTTGAAAAACCTGTCTAACATACTGCTAAACGTGGTAGGATACTGGGTTTCAGGTTGATTGTAACGCATTAGTTTCATGATATTGGATTGCTAGGTTTTACATTAACTCTATAATACCTATCTATAAAAATTCATACCAGATGAAAAACTATGCTATTTTGGCATGTTTTTCAGATTTTTTAATGAGATTTAAGACATAATGACATTTCAAAATTCTTTAAAATGGTTTCGAATTTTTATTTATCAACATTACATGCTTGATAATAATCTCACAAAAATGGTAACTTGGAAAGAAAAAATGCTTGTATTGTTTCGGTCATGTCTTGTATTGACACTGTTTTTGTCCTCGGTCTTTAATACTGCTTTAGCCCAAGATCAACAACAGACCTCCATTGATAGCTTTTTCGTCACCCCCGCTGATACGCCTGAACAAGTAGCACCTGCACGACCATCTATTGAATCCAATATCCGCCGAGCCCAAGAGTTTACCATCAAGCTGAATGGCATCAATCAATTGCTAAGAAGGGAAATGGATACTACGCAGATCAATTATATCTTACCCAATGCTGAGACATGGGTAGGTACAATCGAGCAGCGGCTTGAGAACAGTGAAACTACGATCAACCTTAGATTCATTAAGGCCTTGACAAATCTTGTCAACACAAACAGGGGACAGGTACTGGATGCGGAGCGGATTGTAAATGATAGAGTCGCGCAGTTGGGGACAGCCAAAGAGCAGTTGGACGAGATCAAGAAGGACGACCTGATGCGGTATAGCTTAGTAGACACTACCCTGCTGCCGGAATATCAGATAGCGATTTCATTGCTTCGCACGAGACTGAACAAGACCGACAGTACCCTCAATGCAGAAAGGCTGCTCGCTGCACAATACCAATCCCGGGTTTCAAATGTAGCTGTACAAATCGCTGAAATTTCCGACCGACTATTGATTCAGCGCAGGGATTTAGAAAGGGCGATTTTCACTAAAGAGAATAATTTTATCTGGGAACCACGCTCTTTTCCCGATACAGATAAGTTGGCTGATGTGCTTGAAGTTTCCCTTAGGCTGAACTTGGCCATCTTGGGTAGGTTTCTCCGGAATCACCTTGGATTTACCATTTTCCTTGGCTTGGTGTGCTACCTGCTTTACTATTGGATCAATAAAAACCTGGTCAAAATCCAGAGCGAAAAAGAGTTTTCGGACATTATTTTGGATAGGGCCAAGTTTGTGCCCAAGTTTCCATTATTGAGTGCCCTGCTGATATTGCTGTTTATTGCTCCGATATTCTACAACAATCCCCCGGTGTCATTTATTACCTTTCTTTTGACAATGAGCGTGATCATCAGTGGCTTTATGATCAAAGCCCATGTCAGCAAGAGGATATTCAGGATCTGGCTGGGAATGTTTGGTTTGTTTATCATTTCTGCGATCAGCAACCTGTATTGGGAAGTAGCATTTCAAGAAAGGTGGCACCTGTTGTTCTTTGGCTTGATTGGCTTGTATCTAGGAAGCAGGATTTTAAAACTCTACAATACCGGCAAGGAAGAACTTCCCTATTACGTCATTGTATTTGTGCGGATTTATATGGCAATGGAAGCTGCGGCGATTTTGGCCAATATTTTCGGGAGGTTCAGCTTAAGTAAAATGTTGGGTATAACAGCCACCATGAGTGGCCTTCATGGAGTGGCACTCGCCCTGTTTGTCATTGTAGCCAAGGAAATCATCTACCTCCAAGTTGAAGTCAGCCGCAACAGTGAGAATGATTTCACATCCTATATTGATTTTCATATCATTCAGGACAGAGTCAAGAAGTTTTTTGCCTTCATCGGTATATTGCTTTGGGGATTTTATTTTCTGGACAATCTCTCGGCATTGGATTACATCCTTGATTTTGCCTATCAGTTCCTCACAAAGCCTAGAACTTTGATGAATGCTTCTTTTAGTCTGGAAAATATTGCTGTCTTTATTGTGGTTATTTATGTGGCAACGGTTTTGGCCAACAACATTGCCTATTTTGTTTCGATGAAAGATCAGCAGCGTGCTGATAATAAAAACAAGCGACTTGGATCTTCCATTCTTTTGATCAGACTGGGCATTCTTTCCTTAGGATTTATGATCGCGGTGGCAGCATCAGGAATTCCTATAGACAGGATTACCATTATCATTGGTGCCTTGTCTGTAGGTATAGGCTTTGGCTTGCAGACTATTGTCAACAACCTGGTTTCGGGTATCATACTGGCATTTGAAAAGCCTGTACAGATTGGGGATACCATACAGATCGGCAACATTGAAGGCGTGGTCAAAGATATCGGCATCAGAGCCAGTAAAATCAAGAACTGGGATGGTGCGGAAGTGATCATTCCTAATGGAGATCTTTTGAGTCAGTCCCTCACAAACTGGACCTTGTCAGATAAGAAAAGGAGAGTGGATTTTACCATAGGGGTAGCTTACCATTCCGACCCTGATTTCGTTACGACTCTGATTACCCAGCAGCTTGATCATGAAGAAATACTTGAAAACCCACCACGTCGGGTGCTGCTCCAGAATTTCGGGGACAACTCCATTGATTTCAGAATATTGTTCTGGGTGAAAGATGTAGATACTTGGGTCCTGATCAGAAATGAGGTGATGAGAAAAATATTTAAAAGCTTCAAGGAGAATGGTATTGAAATTCCATTTCCTCAGCGTGATCTGTATATCAAAGAATTTCCATACAAGGAAAACAAAAGAAAA
Organism: Cyclobacteriaceae bacterium; assembly: GCA_036782195.1. GTDB lineage: Bacteria > Bacteroidota > Bacteroidia > Cytophagales > Cyclobacteriaceae > DAIPZN01. The sequence goes on from DAIPZN010000009.1 coordinate 23,301, forward strand.
AATGAGGAGGAATAAAAAAGGGCAAACCGTTGTGGTTTGCCCTTTTGGCTTATTGTCTTCTTTGCCTTAAGGCCTCGTAGACAAGCACACCTGCTGCTACTGAAACGTTGAGACTTTCAATTCTTCCGGCGAGCGGGATTTTGACAAACTCGTCGCTTAAGCCCATCAGTTCCGGAGAGATACCATCTTCTTCAGAGCCAAGGATTAAAGCTATCGGAATGGTAAGATCAGCTTCATACATGACCCTTTCGGTTTTTTCTGTGACACTGACTACTGCCAGCCCCATCTTTTTCAGGTCTTTTACAGTATAGTATAGATTTTTCACCCTACATACAGGAAGATGGTTGAGTGCTCCTGCGGAGGTCTTTACAGCATCTGAATTGATTTGGGCTGCACCTTTTTCAGGAATTACGATAGCATGGACGCCAGCACAATCAGCTGTTCGGGCAATGGCACCAAAATTCCTCACATCTGTGATCCGGTCAAGTACCAAGATCATAGGAGCAATACCTTTAGAAAAACATTCCTCTATGACATTGTCCAATGAGGCATATTGAATTGCGGACATATGCGCCACCACGCCTTGGTGGTTTTTGCGTGTGATCCTGTTGAGTTTTGCGTCTGGTACCCTAACCACCACTATCCTCGCTTCTTTGGCAAGCGCAAGCAACTCCTTGATCAGATCGTTGTTCAGGTCTTTGTCTACGAGGATTTTATCGATTTCCCTTTCTGCATGAATGGCTTCCATTACAGCCCGGGTACCGAAAATGAAATCCTTGTCATTTTCATTTTTGTTGATCAGAAAGCCATCTGTCCGTTTCTCCATGTGGTAATGCTTTTAAACCATTCAGGTTGAAGTGCCCTAGAACGGTTGAGTACGTAATAATTCGGGGTCAAAATGTTTTTGACGCGGGCAAAGGTAAAGGTTATTTTTGAATTTGAGTCTGCAGGCAGATATGACCATACCTCTGAGTTCATTTTAAATGTAACTTCATTAGGTGGTCCCATGACAGTATAGACCATTCCCCGGTCAGTTTTCCAGCCTTCTTTGAAGTCAGTGAACAAGATATTGGCAAATTCGATTTGCTTGAAATAGTCCCTGATCAATTGTCTTGCTCCGGCCTCTTCTTTGGTCAGTGAAAACCAATATTGGTCCAGTGCTTTCTTTTTATCCTCTGCAGCCCTGAGTGTTTCATGTTCTTTCCTTGTGGAGATGTACATGACCATATCGATCATTTCTTCAAATGACTTTACTTTGGGAAAAGCATCATGTACTGTTTTTACAAGTAAGCCTACCGAAGAACTGGTGTCGGACTGAATAAAATAATAGCCTTCTTCTTCAAATGATTTGGGTGTATTGACCAAAAATTCACCCTTATATTCCACCTTAAGATCTCTTTGAACGGGGGCAGGACGGATCTCCATTGGCGGCATTGGTGCTTCAAAACGGGTGGGATAAAAGTATCTATGGAGGGAAATGCTTTTGGCAGACTTGAATTCAAAGGTCTCACCTTTACCTGCAAAGGCCTGATCTACCGGAATATCATCTCCATAATATGCCCCAAAATCAGGATGTCCAAAAACAAATGGACTGAGGAGGTCTACATGGTAATAATATTCGTCACCTTGGCGTGTGTCAATCACCCTAAGCAAAGCCACGGCAATTTCCTGTTCGGCAGGGATTTCCACCTTTCTTTCAAAATAGTAATGAAAATCCGTTTCTTTTTTTAGATCCTGCCTAGTTAAGGTCGTATAGGCATTTTCATCAATGTTTGCCTGATAGCCGGGAAGGAGGACATAAGAAAATCTATAGCTGTCAAATTCAATATCCTCCTCAATTTTTTCAATAGGCATCTGAAGGAGAAAGGTTCTTTCTCCCTGCTTTAAAGGAATAATTTTTAGGGATAACCTGGAGTATCGGCTATAGCGAAGGGCTTGATTGATAGTCTCCAAAGTCTGCTGTGAAAAAGTTGTTTCAGGCAAGCCGAACAACAACAGGATCCCTATAATGAATTTGAATTGCCGAGTCAAAGTTACTTTTATCATCTGGTTTAAAAATTAACCCTTAATTTTGCTCAAATTAATCAAATTTTTGAATGGCTACCTATACAACAGAGATTGCATCCGATAAATTGATCAGTGACAATCCCATACATCAACGGTTACTGAAGGCTTATATTGCTGCACAACCGCATATTCAAGGAGATCTTCTGGAAGTCGGTTGTGGTCAGGGTAGGGGTGTAGAAATTCTGATTTCTAAATCGAAAAGTTACTTGGGCATCGATAAAATCCAAGAAGTGATAGATCAGCTATCTGTGCAGTTTCCTAATAGTACTTTTAAGCAGGCTGTGATACCACCATTCTCTGATTTACCTTCTGACACTTTTGATACGGTTGTAAGTTTTCAGGTAATCGAACACATACAGCAAGACAGGCTATTTTTGGAAGAAATATACCGGGTTCTCAAACCGGGCGGAAAGGCCATCATCTCTACACCAAACATCAAGCAGACGCTCTCCCGCAACCCCTGGCATATCAGGGAATATACAAGTACACAGCTTAGCCAATTGTGTCAATCAATTTTTGACGAGGTTAGGCCTATGGGAATTGGGGGTAATGAAAAAATATGGGCCTATCATGAGGCCAATAGGAAATCTGTCAAAAAGATCATGCGTTTTGATGTGTTCAACCTTCAATACCGGCTTCCTGCATTTCTCCTGCGATGGCCTTATGAGGTGCTGAACCGACTCAATCGCAATACACTCCGTAAAAAGCTTGATCAGGCAGTTGCTGACATTTCTCATGAGGACTATTTACTTACAGAAGATCCAGACAAAGGACTTGATCTTTTTTATCTATTGCTCAAAAAATAAGGTCCATCCCTTTAGGAATGGACCTCAATATTAAGATAAGTCCGCTTATCTTCTTTCCAATCTGCTGCCAGAAGCACCCGGACCTAAAAACCTATCCAGGTGTTTTTTGATCTCAGCGGCCAATTCATTGTAACCCCTTTCATCCAATAGCGGGACAAAGTATCTCAGCATTTCTATAGAAATCATTGCCTCTCTGTCATAATCCCGTCCGGTCCGATTGTAGAAATCAACCATCTGAACAGACTTATGTGATATTTTCTCCACAATATCAAGCGCCAGATCATCTTCACCTACTTCAAATAGCAATGGAACCATCTGACCATTAGCCAGATCGTATGGAATAGCCTTGTGGGGCATTTTTTCTAAACTGAATTTAAGGATTTCTGCGGCCTTGTCCATTTGATCTTCATCTAACAAGGCGATGGCGATGCTGTTGATTGCGCTTCTGTGATTGGAGGTGAACCTTCTGAATTCATCATCGAAATAATTATCCGGATTGTCCATACCACGGAAAGCAAATTGTTCCATGACATTTTTAAACGCCAATTCAGTGTTGACAAGCTCCGAACGCATGTCTTGAGGCTTCCTGACTGGAAGCAATCTATACGTCAGGCCTTCCATGACCACATGATCTTCAAGGTCTAGACTAATAGTAGCCAAAGAAGTATTGTTGAAATATATCGGTCTCTCCCAATTGTTGGTTGTGATCAAATCGATCAGCATCATATTCCCTTTGGTCAGGTAGTTGCCTTTCACTCTAAGGTTGATCTGATCAATCATCAATTCTTCCATGCCCTCTGGAATCATGCCTTGGTTGTAAACATTTTCAATGTCTACATCAAGAATAAGGTTGCGGGATGGGACCATGTTGTATGTACTTCTACCTGAAGTAGTGAGTTTCAGTAATTCACTCTCATTTTTGAGCAGCTTCAGGTATTCTCTTGCTGATATGGCTTCCAATCCCGGCCTTTCACTGACATACAAAACATCATTAGTGCCTTTTTTATAATTGTTGTAATCAAGGCTAAACGGTATAGGAGCGGACTCATAAGCAGCTTTACTGAGTTGATCTACATACCAGTCTGTGTCAAAGTAACTCAATACCACAACCCTAACATCTGTACGGAAGCCTTCCACCACCTGCACATACCATAGCGGGAACGTATCATTATCACCACCTGTAAATAAGATCGCATTCGGTGCACAAGATGCAAGGAAGTTTCTCGCTGAATCCACAGAGAAGAACCTGTTTTGCCTGTTGTGGTCATCCCAGTTTTGGCTGCCCATAAGGACAGGAACCGGGAAAGCAATCAATGTGGCAAGCACACCGGCAATTGCAAGATTTTTGTTCAGGCGAGCGATAAGGCTGCTGATTGCCAGCACTCCGAGTCCCACCCAAAATGCAAATGCATAATAGGAACCCACATAGATGTAATCCCTTTCCCTAGGTTCTACCGGAGGGGAATTCAAATAGAGTACCAGCACCACGCCCATCATCAGGAACAGCATGGCTGTGACATAAAATGATTTGGGGTCATGCTTGGCTTGGAACAGTAAGCCTATCAATCCCAATAAGAGCGGCAGCATCAAGTAGTTGTTGTGTGCCTTGTTTTCTTTGATATAATCCGGGTAGATGTCTGAGAAGAAATCACCTATACTCAACCAAGGAGCATCCGAATAATCACTTTCACGCCCTGAGAAGTTCCACATAAAATACCTCCAATACATATGGCCCAGCTGATGCTGAAACATAAAGGCAATGTTGTCTGCGAATCCTGGACGCTCATTTTCCCTTAAGCCAAGTTTGGCCCTATAGATTTGCTTGTGACGCTCTTGCGTGGAATAGATCCTTGGCAAGATTGTAGTGCGGTTGGGGTCATATTTGTTGACAGTGGCATAATCTACTACTTCATAGCGGTCTTTTCCTTTAAGGTAAATAGGTTCACCCTCAGTCTGATCTACAAGCTCTGCATCAAAGTACTGCCCGAAGAGCAATGGTCTATACCCATACTGTTCGCGCTTCAGATAGGATACATAGCTAATAATGTCTTTAGGGACATTTTCATTGATGACAGGATCTTGATTGGCACGGATGACAATCAGTGCGTAAGAACCATATCCGATCAGGATAAAAGTCAAAGAGAGTAATATAGTATTGAGGATTACCTTTCCTTTGTTGATAGAATACCGGATACTCCAGACAAGCGTACCAATAAAGGCAATGGCAAAGAAGATGATGCCGGAACCAAATGGAAGCCCTAGGCTATTGACAAAAAAGATTTCAATTGAGCCTGCAAGGCTGGGAAGTCCCGGGATGATAAAACTATTGATGATAATCAAAGCTACACCTCCGAAAAATAAGGCGATAATGCCGCCTTTCAGATTTGGATTGGGGTATTTTTTGAAATAATAAATCAAAGCCAAGGCTGGCAGGGTCACCAGGTTCAGCAAGTGGACACCGATGGAAAGCCCGACTAAGTAGGCGATAAAGACCATCCAGCGGTTTTCGTCACGGGGATCTTCGATGACATCCCACTTCAGAAATGCCCAGATGACTATGGCTGTGAAGAATGAGGACATTGCATATACTTCTGCTTCTACAGCCGAAAACCAAAAGCTATCCGAAAAGGTATAGACCAAAGAGCCAATGATCCCGGCACCCATCAGGGAGATGGTATGGCCTACTGTCTCTTTGCCTTTTTCAATCTGGTAAAGTTTTCTTCCTAGCAAAGTGATTGACCAAAAAAGAAACAATATGGTGAGTCCAGAAAACAAGGCGCTTCCGATATTCATCCAATAAGCAACTGACAATCCATCACCGAAGGCCAAAAAGCCAAACATCCGATAGATCAGCAGAAAAAACGGGGCTCCCGGAGGGTGGGGTACCTGAAGTTTGTAAGAAACGGCAATAAATTCTCCCGGATCCCAAAAACTAGCTGTTTCTTCAACGGTAAGCACATAGACTAAGGTGGCAACCAGAAAAACCAGCCAACCTGTCAGATTATTGACCTTTTTGTATTCAAGCATTGTTTTTGAAAGAATTATTTCAGGCGAAAATAAGGAATTAATCTATATCCTAAGGTAAATTAACAGCATTTAAGGTCTGTGATAAAAATTACTGTGATGTTGTCCTCGCCACTTTACCTTTGGATTATCATTTAAATCATGAAATCATGAGTGCACAACCTAAAACTTTCAATGAGCTCATCTCCGGTGAACAGCCGGTATTGGTGGATTTCTTTGCCACCTGGTGTGGCCCTTGCAAAATGATGCAACCTATTCTTGAAGATACAGCCAAACAGCTGGGAGATAAAATTAAAATCATTAAAGTTGATGTAGACAAAAACCCACTTGCAGCCAGTAATTTTCAGGTGAGAGGAGTGCCGACTTTGATCCTATTCCAAAAAGGCAAAGTATTGTGGAGAGAGTCAGGAGTAGTTCCAAGTCATCAACTTATTAAAGTAGTCCAAAACAACATAGCTGAAAAAGTATAATCCTTCAATGTGACAATTGTCATGTTAGAGGACACCTCCAAGTACTACTTTTGATTATCAATTGAAATAAAATAATTAAAATATGCACATAGAACAAATTTATACCGGATGTCTGGCTCAGGGAGCCTACTACATCGAATCTGAAGGAGAAGCTGCCATCATTGATCCCCTAAGAGAAGTGCAGCCTTATATTGAAAAGGCAGCACAAAGAGGTGCTGTGATCAAATACGTTTTTGAGACACACTTTCACGCAGATTTTGTTTCCGGCCATAAAGACTTGTCCGAAAAAACAGGAGCACCGATTGTTTTTGGACCTACAGGCATGAAAATGGGCTTTGATGCCATCATTGCTGAAGACGGCCAGGTTTTTCAATTAGGGAAAATCAAAATCAAGTTGATCCATACACCGGGGCACACGATGGAAAGTGCCTGCTACTTGCTGATCAATGAAGCAGGTAAAGAAGAGGCATTGTTTTCAGGAGATACCTTATTTATCGGTGATGTGGGTAGACCGGATTTGGCACAGAAAGTAATTGCAGACCTTACCCAGGAGAAATTGGCGGGACATCTGTATGATTCATTAAGAAACAAAATCATGCCTTTGGCGGATGATATCATTGTCTATCCTGCCCATGGAGCCGGCAGTGCCTGCGGAAAAAATCTGAGCAAAGAAACTTCCGATACACTTGGCAATCAGAAGAAAACAAATTATGCACTTCAGGAAATGACCAAGGAGGAGTTTATCAAAGAAGTCACTTCTGGACTGACAGCCCCTCCTTCTTACTTCCCTCAGAACGTAATGCTGAACATTCAAGGATATGACAGCATCGATGAAGTGCTTGAAAGAGGTACCCAGCCATTGAGCCCTGCTGCATTTGAAGCAGCGGCAAATGAAACAGGCGCGGTAATTATTGATACAAGGGATGCCCAGACATTTGCACAAGGCTTTATTCCTAATTCCATAAACATCGGAATTGATGGCAGCTTTGCAGTATGGGTAGGGGCATTGGTTCCAGATCTAAAACAGGAACTGCTGATCGTCACTGCTCCTGGAAGGGAAGAAGAAGTGGTGACCAGATTGGCACGTGTTGGATATGACTACACCATCGGCTATTTAGAGGGCGGTTTTGAAGCTTGGAAAGCTAGTGGCAATGAAATTGACAGCATTCCTTCAATACCTGCAGAAGAACTGGCAAAGCTTGTGGAAAAAGACCATAGTCTCAATATCCTTGATGTTAGAAAAAACAGTGAATTTAAGAGTGAGCATGTAATTGGTGCGGAAAACGCACCACTGGATTACATCAATGACAGCATGGCACAGATCGATAAAAACAAGACCTATTATGTACATTGTGCAGGTGGCTACAGGTCTATGGTGTTTACTTCCATACTGCGTGCTCGTGGATATGAAAACCTGATCGATGTCAAAGGAGGTTTTGACGCAATAAAGGCTACCAAAGCTTTTAAAATCAGTGATTACGTGTGTCCTACAACCATGTTGTAAAACAACTCATCTTTGATAATAGTTAATGGCAGGATTATGGTCCTGCCATTTTCATTTAAGTGTAAAAAAAGTGATAATTGTCACCAAACTTATAGGTTCCAGTGTTCAATTTTGAAAATGGATTCTTGGGTTTCGCAATAGAAATAATTTCAATAAGATAAATAATGGAAAATTTAATTGATTGGATCAGCCAACCTTGGCCATGGTGGGTCGCGGGACCTATGATCGGACTGACTGTGCCAATACTGCTGATCATCGGAAACAAATCATTTGGGATCTCTTCCTCACTTCGCCACATCTGTGCAGCTTGTATGCCGGCTAAAATCCCTTTCTTCTCTTATAACTGGAAAAAGGAAACCTGGAACCTCATGTTCGTACTTGGGGTGACTATAGGAGGCTTTGTTGCAGGGGTTTTTCTAAGCAATCCTGATGCAATAGTAGTTGCAGAAGCAACCCAACAAGATCTGGCTGGATTGGGGATCTCAGACTACAGCAAACTGATGCCAGCAGAAATCTTCAACTGGGAGAACCTTTTCACGCTGAAAGGACTGCTCTTTTTCGTAATTGGTGGATTTATGGTCGGTTTTGGAACAAGATACGCCGGTGGCTGTACTTCTGGACATGCTATCATGGGAATCAGTTCCCTTCAATGGCCATCTGTTGTTGCCACTATATTTTTTATGGCAGGAGGGTTTTTGATGACCCATGCTTTTTTAGGTCCCTTGATGAAGTTGGTAGGATTTTAATTTTAGAAGAATGAAAACTGTAAAACAGCAAAATGAAAATATCAGCTTGCCAAAAGATTGTGGCACGCCTAATTTCAAAGTAGACCACGAGTCAGGATGGGGATTGTTGAAATACCTGATAGTTGGATTGGTTTTTGGAATTGTATTTGTAAAAGCGGAAATCATTTCCTGGTTTAGGATTCAGGAAATGTTCAGGCTTCAATCATTCTTCATGTACGGGGTGATTGGTTCTGCAGTATTGGTAGGAATGATCTCAATCCAGTTGATCAAGAAGTTTAAGATCAAAACCATTCATGGAGAGCAAATTGTCATTCCAAAAAAGGAATTCAGAAAAGGTCAAATTATCGGTGGCTTTATTTTCGGTTTGGGTTGGGCTTTGACAGGTGCCTGCCCAGGTCCATTGTTTGCTCAGATTGGTTCAGGATTTACAGTCATTATTGTTACACTTTTGAGTGCAATTGCCGGCACTTGGGTGTATGGCAAGTTTGCTGAAAAACTGCCCAATTGATACTAATAAGTCTCAAACATTCAATTGAGAGAACCTTAAGAAAGGATCTCTCAATTGAAGACTTTTTTTATGATTACCCGGATCATCAGAATTGCTGATAGGACTACCATACCTGCAAGTATAAATTCCATATGTGTATTTTTGAAGTAAACCTGAGCTGCCAGATTATTGTTTTTGTCTAAACTTAAGGAGTTGGAATATTTATTGGGTAAACTCTGCTAAATTGCAACTTCAAACCTATTGGCATCAATGACATTATTACAAAAAAGGAGGGCGGCGGTAAGCAGCCTGTTTTTTTTAGCAGGGCTATGTTTTTCATCATGGGCAGCTAGAATTCCAGATCTACAGATGAAATTTCAGCTTTCTGAAGCCCAGCTAGGAACCTTGTTGCTAGGATTGCCTATAGGTTCCTTAATTGCGCTACCTCTTGCAGGATGGGCAGTTCACAAGTATGGAAGTAGGATTGTAATCATTTTGGGTTCCATAGGGTATCTTATTTTTTTGCCCTTAATTGGCTTCAGTGGAAGTTTGTGGATGTTGATTCCAGTCGTGGTGGTTTTTGGAATGATCGGAAACGTAATGAACATCTCACTCAATACCCAGGCTTTGGGGCTTGAAGATGAATATGGAAGAAGCATATTGGCAGCTTTTCATGGTGTGTGGAGCTTAGCAGGTTTTGTAGGTGCGGGAATAGGTGCCCTGATGATTTATCTGGACATCATCCCACAGTTTCACTACCTGATTGTTTCTTTTTTGGTCTTGTTGATATTGTTTATTGCACAAGGATTTATAAAAGAACAAAAGAACCACTCTGATGGTGGAGGCTTGGTGCTCAAAAAACCTGATGACCTCCTTTTAAGAATAGGCGGAATAGCCTTTTTGGGTATGTTGAGTGAAGGTTGTATGTTTGATTGGAGTGGGGTTTACTTCAAAAAAACTGTTCAAATTGATCCCGGATTTGTTGCTTTAGGGTATGTTTCTTTTATGGGCGCCATGGCCACTGGGCGGTTTGTATCAGATAAACTAACCAATAGATTTGGAAAAATTCCGGTTTTAAGATGGAGTGGGGGAATGATCTTTCTTGGCTTGGTGATGTCCGTTTTATTTCCTTATCCTGTTACAGCGACCATTGGATTTTTGCTGGTTGGCTTGGGAGTGGCGTCGATCATACCTGTATCTTACAGCATAGCAGGAAGGTCAAAACTCTATTCACCAGGCATTGCACTGGCCATGGTTTCTACCATTTCGTTTTTTGGGTTTTTACTTGGTCCCCCTTTGATTGGTTTTATTGCAGATATCCTGAGTCTTAAAGCTTCCTTTATCATCATCGCCTTTGCAGGTTTAGGAATTGCCTTGTTGACCAGTGTTAGGATGAAGGTATTCGATGATTTATAACTTTTTTTTTAATTGATAACACACTGTTTTTTTACAGTTTATTGGGTGAAATTATGAATAAAAGAAAAATGGTTTTATTTTTCTTGATTGCCCAGAGATCAGTTTTATGTTTTGATCTCCAGATTTTCTCTTTTAGAATTTGATTACATTTCGCTTGAAAATTGGTTCATCTCGATTTATGTAAAAAACATGATGAACCCCAATTCACAATTAAAACCGGATAGCGTATTTAACACCTATTTTTTCACTGGTATTGTAAGTTTAACTGATCTGGAGTAAGCAAACCCCTTTTTATCTCTTACGGCTTTCAGTTTTGTCACCTTCCCCACCGATGCATAATTGTTAAGCAAGTTGCATGAAACAAGTAAAGGTGAAACTAGGATAAGCGAAGTGTATAACTCAATTCGTTTCGCGTTTTAGTAATTGCTGGTAAGCAGCTATAGTAATCTCAATATTTAAATAATAATCCCAATTATCAAAAAAAAGCGACCAGTACAATTTTGTACTAGCCGCTTGTTGCTTTTTAATCAATTTTTTTACCTAAACAAGTTAATGAATCCTCTTCTAATCTGATTGTTTTCTTTTATTTCAATTGCATAATAATAGGTTCCAGTCCCTAATTCTTTGCCATTGTAAGTCCCATCCCACCTGATTCTAGGGTCTGTAGTGACAAATAACCTTATGCCGCTTCTATCAAAAATCTGGATTTTGACGCCGTCATAGTAAGTCAGATCCTCTATTCCCCAAGTATCATTGATTCCATCTCCACCCGGAGTAAAGCTGTTATTGATTTGGATTTGTTCCAGATCTTTTCTTAGCCTAATAAGTGTAAAGACTTTTTCAATTACGTTACCAGAACGGTCAGTTACCTTGATCTTTATTTTGAATGTGGTTTTTCCAGCGGCTCTTTCTGAAGAACTCCAGAACAAGAAACCTTGCTTGATTTCAAAAAAGCCATTGTCACCAAACCCTTCAGCCAATTCAATAAAATGGATATTGTCAGATGAATCTACCACTTTAAAAGCCCCTACATTGTAGAAGAATTGAGGTTCTGCCTTAAAGGTTTCAGTTGAGATCACAACATCTGATGGTGCTGGCTTTTCTTGAACCTCAACTTCCTGTATTGCTGAGACATTATATGGATTGAAAACACCCCTAGGAAGTTTTATACTACCAATGAATTTAGTCTTTTGAGAAATCAATGGTTCGTATTTGCTTATATCCCAGTCAACTTCAAAATTTACAAATTCCGATTTTCCATTGACCGTCAAAACTTGTGCTGGTAATCCCAATTTTTCTTCTGGCGTGTTCCAGGCAACTGATATTAATGGTAACTCTAAGGCTGTCAAAATTGATCGTTGTCTGATATAATCAGAAACCCCATCCTTGTTTGTATCCAAGAAACTATCCTTATTGTTTGGATTAGAGCCTTGCTGAATCTCAACAAAGTCCGGAACACCATCTCCATCACTGTCCTTGTAACTTAGTGGATCTGTAGGATCTGTACCCTGTTGGATTTCTATAAAGTCCGGAACACCATCTCCATCAGAATCTTCACTTGCTGGCAATACAGTGACTTTAACAGTTATGCTAGATGCCAAATAATTCCCATCTGATGCCTGTCTTGCAGTGATTGTTGTTTCACCTACCTTTAGGAGAATCAAACTTCCATTTGATAATTTGGCTATTGTTTCATCTGCTATGGTATAGGTTATAGGGCTAGTATTATCCGATACCACTGGAACAAATTTGATACTTCCTGCATCAATTGTACCTTCAAAATTTACCCATCTTGTATTCGTTGCCCTTGGTAGGATAGTAAGCAAGCCTGGTTCTTGGTTAATGACATAATTTGCGTCACTAGCACCTGATAAACTAATCTCGTACAATCCAACAGGACTTGTTATATTGGCAACAGTAGATAATGATGGCTCAACAGTTATGGTTTTGTCTCCATTCACCAATCCCAAAATTTGGAAAGTGAACGAAGGATTAGGTTCTTTAAATAATCTTTCCTTATTATCAGCAATTATGGTTAGGGTAGCTGGTTTTACGGACAGGGTTCCATTGACAAAGGTGATGTTGTAATTGTTGTCGGATGCCCCTGATGCTGTAATCGGATAGCTGCCAACATTGCTTGCTTCAGTAGCCGTAGTAGTGATGCTCGGCAGGGTAGCAGGAGCTATATCCCCATTGACTAGACCTTCATACGTTACTGTCAACTCAGGTATTGAAGCACCGTATACCTTTGTCTTGTTATTAGCTGTTATCATTAAAGATGCGGGTGAGATCGTAAAGTCTGCCCCTGTATAGGCTATGGAGTAATTGTTTCCGGCCGAAAGTGTTCCGATGTTGATCGGATAAGTCCCAACATTTTTTCCTGCAGCTCTGGACAATGCACCTGTCAGGATGCTTTCCCTATCACCATCCACAAAACCTGTGGCCGTGAAGGTAAGGGCAGGATCATTTTCGCC
>DAIPZN010000009.1:36394-37110 GCA_036782195.1 Cyclobacteriaceae bacterium
CTCCTGTAAAGCTGATGGTGTAATTGTTTCCGGCTGAGAGGTCGCCTTGGTTGATTGCATAATTGCCCACGTTCTCACCTTCAGTTCTGGATAATCCACCTGTCAGGATGCTTTCCGTATCACCATCCACAAAACCTGTGGCAGTGAAGGTAATGGCAGGATCATTTTCGCCGTAAACTTTTGTTTTTGCATCAGCATTTACCTGAAGAAGTTTCCTTTCTATCACTAAGTTACCCGCTGCAAGACCTGTGAGTGAGTTGTAGTTGTCGGTGTCTTCAGGTACGAAATCGGCAGTTACTGGATATGTCCCAGCGTTGGTATGAGTTCCATTTATAACATTAGCCACGCTACCGGGTTCAGAGCTGGAGGTGATTTCAACAATAGCTGACTGTGTGCTACCTGAGAATGTTAGCGGTGTGTTAGTAACTTCAAGTGTAGCTGTAGGGGTTGCCTTGCCAATGAGGAGGGTACCGCTAGCAGTGCCCTGGTAATTTTCATCAATTACCTTAGCCACAACCGCATAGTTGCCAGCTGCCGTCGGTTCAGAAGGGGAGCCGTCATAGGTGATGGCCACTGTCAGATCCTCAGGAAAAGTCGTCACAGTCGCGGATTTGGCATTTCCGTCATAGGTCTGGTTCAGTGAACCCAGTGTTACCGTTGCTGCGGCCTTCCCGATGTTGAAAGTCTTGGAGTCGGAGCTGGCCTCATAGTTTTCA
>DAIPZN010000009.1:37210-66766 GCA_036782195.1 Cyclobacteriaceae bacterium
AGGTAAACGGCCCTCCGTTGATGGTCACGGAGGTTAGGGTTGCGGCCTTCCCGATGTTGAAAGTCTTGGAGTCGGAGCTGGCCTCATAGTTTTCATCGCCTTCATAGCTGAAGCTTGCCGTAGCGGTCCCCGCATTGGTGTTGTCGGAATAGCTGGCCTCAGGAGTCAGGCTCAGTCCCCCCGGTCCGGTCACGCTTACCGTTGCGGGTTCGATTGCGGAACCGGTGTAGGTAAACGGCCCTCCGTTGATGGTCACGGAGGTTAGGGTTGCGGCCTTCCCGATAACAAGATCACCCGCTGTAAGACCTGTGAGTGAGATGTAGTTGTCGGTGTCTTCAGGTACGAAATCGGCAGTTACAGGATATGTTCCAGCGTTGGTATGAATTCCATTTAGAACATTAGCCACGCTACCGGGTACGGAGCTGGAATTAATTTCAACAATAGCCGACTGTGCGCTACCTGTGAATGTGAGCGGTGAGTTAGTTATTTCAAGTGTAGCTGTAGGGGTAGCTTTTGTTACAGTGATTGTCCCATTTACAGTTGCAAAACTATAATTGGATGCACTTAATCCACTGACCACAGGGGTGATTGTGACTCCTGCTGTACCTGCTGCTGTGGTTAAGGTATAATTTGTAGTGTAGGTGATATCTCCTGTCACTACAGCTGAGGTTTCGTTGTTGACAAAACCAGTGATCATACTGCTTCCCGCCGCAGTTACCGTTCCAACGGATGTGCCATAAGAAACAGTTTGGTTATTAGCAGTTACCGTCAAAGGTGCTTTGGTAATATTCGCACTCAAGGTAGGCTGGGTAAGGGAATAGTTTGTTGAGGAAGCCCCTGATATCGTAAACCCAGAAGTTGTTATTGCTATACCTGTGCCTACATTAGCATTGGCAAATGCAAATGTAGGAGTACCCCCCAAAGTCACTAAATCGCCTGTCTCAACACCAGTTAAAGTAGCTGTTCCGTTGGCAGTAGCTGTTGTGTTGCCATTGTATACTTTGTTGTTTCCGGTAAGCCCTGATACAGTAAGTGTTTTTGGAGTTACAGTAAGTGTTGCTGCGTTGCTGTTTTGATCGCATCCATTTGAAGATGTCACTCTAACTCTGTATCTCGCATTGGAAAGGGATACAGGAGGCTTAGTCAAGTTCAGTGTATTAGAAGTTGCTCCTGAATAAACTTCTCCATTTGTGATTGGTGAAAAGGATGTGCCGTTATTGGTACTCACTTCCCATTGAAATGTATTGGTACCGCTAACACTGACAGAAAAAGAAGCATTTGACCCATACGTGATTGGTTGGTCATTAGGAGTACTAATGGTAGGGCAAGAAACTGTATAAGTAATCACAATGAGGCCATTTCCTCCAGCTCCACCAGAGTTTCCACTCCCTCTTCCACCTGCACCTCCGCCGCCTGGTGAAACTCCGTTTGATCCAGTTGCTGATGTGCCATCTCCTCCATTTCCTCCTGGTGTATTTTCATTTGCTGCTGAAATTCCGCCAGATCCTCCTGAAGCTACATTTGCGTTATTCGAGTTTCCACCTGTGCTTCCATTGCCTCCAGATCCAGCTGCACCACCTCCACCAGCGCCACTTAAGTTTGAAGAGCCATTCCCTGACCCCCCGGCACCTCCTGAGTAGGTTCCGCCTGATCCCCCGGCACCACCAGAGGGGGTGCCTCCAGTTGCAGCATTGCCATTGGAGCCGCCGTTGGCAGTTATGCTTGTTGAAAAAGTAGTATTTCTGGATGTTGACCCTATCGCACCATTACCAACAGAATAATTGATACTAGAACCCGCAGTTACTGTTATTGGAGAAGATTTGACATAGGCACCTCCGCCTCCCCCACTTCCAGATCTTTCAACTCCCCCGCCAGTTGAGCCAGCACCGCCAACTCCACCAGCTCCCCAAGCCTCAACGGTAATTGAAGTTACTCCTGCAGGGACTGTCCAACTACCAGATCCGGGAGTATTAAGCACAACTTTAACAGTCTGTGTAGTCTGTCCGATCAGTTTATGGGTTGCCAACATCAAAATAACCATGCTGAGCAAGGTTCTGTAAATATTTTGATTAAAGATTCTCATTTTAATATGTTTCAGCCCTTTTAAGCTCATTTTTTCAACTTCAAGCATATACTTAGTTTTGTTCTCCAGTTTTTAAAAATCTCTTTACCAGATCATTATTCGCTCATTCCCACGCAATCTTCTTTTACCAAATACCGAATAGAATAGGGTGAATTCATGTGTAGTATTGGGTAATAAAAATGCCCTGTTCATAGGTAATTCATAGCTGTATCCAAACCTGAATTGGGGCAATACAAAACCCAGTTGGAAGTTATTGGTATATGTAGCCCTATGTCCCATGCCAAACCAAAGGGTTTCTGCAAACAGTAATTTGACGTTCATCTCCAGATTGTTTGGAAGATCAGCCTGTGCGCGATACATTAGATTGGCGGCGATGGCTAAAGATGGCGATACGGCTTCTCTGTACCCTGCCATCAAAATATTTACCGGTGCTTTATCTTCCATAAATACTTCACCGAATCTTAGATTTCCGATGTTAACATTGTGGACAGCATAGCTTGCGTAAAAATTTTCATTTGTATAGGCTATCCCAAGATTGAAATCCAAAATCCTCATATGGGAAAACCGACTCTGAAATGGAGCAAGTTTTGGATCATTGACCATGTCCGATGTTAGGTAGTTACCATTCAGCTCCACACTGTTAAAATTAATTCCTGCACCTAGCCTTAGATTGCTTTTCTCATTTAGGCGAATCCGGGATGCGTAGGCTAAAATCAATTCATTGTCCTTATATGGACCATATTGATCATGTAGAATGTTGAATGAAACAGCATTCTTCCCCAAAAGTGCAGGGTCAGGGAGTTCACTCAGTTGTGCAAAATCCAATTCTGCTGACGCTTGAAAAGTCTTGGGAGCACCATCTAAACCAGCCCATTGATTGCGTACAAATCCTCTTATCGACGTGCCCTCATATCCACTGAGTGCGGGGTTGTAATAACTTTGAAAATGACTGAATTGGCTAATGAATTTTCTGGATTGACCGAAACTTAATTCTGTTTGAAAAAGAAAAAACATTATAAAAATTGGTGTAAATTTAAAATACATATATCGATAGGTTAAATGACTTTTATTGTATTTATCTTTCACTGGTGCATTTACAAGTTGAATTGGTGTCTTTTAGTCTTATTTTTTGTGAATAATATTCACTTAAATGAAGTCCGAAAAAAAATACTTGCGGAGTTGATTTTGCTATTGGCAAGTTTTTGTAAACTAAATGGGAGAGCCTCTCTAACTGATCTTTAAAAATGATTTAAATCATAATAAACCTTTTTTAATTTCTTTGCATTACGAATAAGATGACTGCAAAACAGGCATGATTGCGAAATTTTAATGAGTTGTCATTTGCCTGAAGTGACTATGTTGTTGTAAAAAATTTCCCCAAACGATTATTATATAAAAATGACTGCTCAAGAATTAAATACTTTCCATTTTCAGCAAACATTTGAAATCATGTCATTTCAAGTGAATGGTGAAGGTTTTTTGAGGTGGGCTTCACTTGGTGACCTGCTTCAAGAAGTAGCTTGGCAGCATGCAGATAGTGCAGCATTTGGACAGGAGCTTTTTGCAAAAGGATTGATGTGGGTATTGTCCCGGTTCCAGATCAAAGTTCACCATATGCCTGCTTGGGGGGATAAGGTAATTGTCAAAACAGCTGGAAGGGGTATATACAATCTTTTTGCCCTCAGGGAATTTGAAATTCTAGGTGAAAAGGGTCAGGTACTTGTCACTGCCATGTCTGCTTGGTTGCTTTTGGACATCAACAGTAAAAGACCTCAAAGACCTAGTCAGGTATTGCCTAAGGATCTTTTTAATCCAAATTCAGATGATAAGCTACTTCCAAAGAAAATTATCCTGCCTAATGAGATGGAGCCGGGGCTCAGATTAATGGTTTTGCCATCGGATCTGGATATGAATAAGCATGTGAACAATGTGAGCTATTTGAGGTGGATTGAAGATCAAGGTAACATGAAAGGAATCCAATTTTCCGAGCTTCACATTAATTACCTAGCCGAAGCCATGTTACGAGATAAAATGCAGCTCATGACCGCCAATAGCGGGGATGGTTTATTTTTCATGGCCGGCTATGTGGGAGAAAAACAGGCGTTTTCAGCTCAGTTATTGCCCTAAAGCTATTTTGAAATAATCATAAAAACACATCTTCTTCTTGGGCATCTGTGATGAAGATCACGGTTTGTGGATAACCTATTGAGGATTTTTGTAGCTTAATCCACAATAGATGAAGACATTATTTCAGCCTTTTTTCAGATTGCTCACAGCCATGGTGTGGCTGCTCCTTGGGGTTTCCTTGCTGCTACTTTTGTTGGTAGTCATTATAATACACTTCAAGCAGGACCATCCTGTTGCAATCCCTGCAGCTGTTGTAGTTCAAAATCAGCTTACTCCATCAGATAGAAGTTTGATCGCCAAAGAAGGTGTGTGGACAGCTCCTGATTGGAATACTGTCTCAGAAGAGCCAAATGAAGTGGAAATCCGATATGGCAAGGAGTTAATTGTCAATACGGCTGAATATCTAGGTCCAAATGGGAAAGTAAAGAAAATGTCCAATGGCATGAATTGCCAAAACTGCCATTTACAGGCAGGTACGGCTCCTTTAGGCAACAACTACGCTGCTGTAGCTGCTACCTATCCTAAAATACGTGCTAGGTCTGGACAAATGGAAGATATCCCTAAGCGTATCAATGATTGCTTTGAGAGGAGTTTAAATGGACAACCACTTGAACTCAAAAGCAAAGAAATGATTGCTATGGTTGCCTATATGAAATGGTTGGGTAAAGATGTGCCTCAGGGTGAAACTCCTAAAGGAGCTGGAATTTATGAATTGCCTTTTTTGGATAGAGCAGCAGATCCTGTGAAAGGAAAGGCCGTATACACCCAACAATGCCAAAGTTGCCATATGGAAAAAGGGGAGGGGTTATCCAAAGCAGATAACAAAGGCTACATCTATCCTCCACTTTGGGGGGAGAATAGCTATAACCAAGGAGCTGGTCTTTTCAGGTTGTCAAGATTTGCGGGTTTTGTAAAGGCCAATATGCCTCTCGGGGCTACTTATGAAAAACCAATGCTTACAGATGAACAGGCTTGGGATGTTGCAGCTTATGTCAATTCACTTGATAGGCCATCAAAAGACCTCAGCCAAGATTGGCCAGATATTTCTAAAAAGCCTATCGACCATCCATTTGGACCTTTTGCTGATTCTTTTTCAGCTATTGAGCACAAATTTGGGCCGTTCAAACCAATTGCAGCTGCTAAACAAAAGCCATGAAAAAGACAATATTGGTATTAATAGGTTTTTTTTCTGTGTGGGTTGGGTATGGTCAGGAGCATAAAGATGCAGATATAGAAAAACAGCCTTTGTTGCATGGCTCAATAGGAATGAGGACATTTTGGATGTCAACCTCACATCAAGATGATTTTAAAAATGATTTTGCTTTGGGACAGGCGGTATTTCTTCAATCTAAAACCCGGTCATACAAGGGGCTTTCAATGTCTGGTCGATATGCCTTATTCGGGAATGTATGGAGTTCAGATCTAATTGGCCGAGATCCAATTACGGGTAATCCTAATAGGTATGAAGTTGGTCTGTTTGATGTTACAGATCCTACAGATAAGTTCTTTGGCAAGCTGGAAGAGCTTCAAATTCGCTATGAAAGGAAAAATTTCTCGATAAATGCTGGGAGGATGGAAATCAATACTCCTTTTGTAAATCCCCAAGATGGCAGGCTTTCACCAACTTTTGTTGAAGGACTGCACTTGTCCGGTAAGTTCCAAAAGAACCAACTCAATTGGTATTTGATCAATAGGGTAAGTCCAAGGTCAACTTCATCCTGGTATGGAATAGGTGACTCATTTGGATTGTATCCAGAAGGACAGGGAGTGTTGGGTGGACCATCAGGATATTCCGGTCATATCAAAAGTCCTTACATTCATATTCTGGATTACAAACGACAATTGTCAAAAGACCTCCAATTTCAATTTACCCAAACCTATATCGCCAATATTTCAGGTACTTATTTCTCCCAAATATTAAAAGACTGGAAAAAAGGGGAAAGTGGAAGATTGGTGTATGGCCTGCAGTTCATCGTTCAACATGGTGCTGGAAGTGGGGGGAATCCTGACCCTGCAAGGAGATACAAAGATCCGGCAGATTTGAATTGGATTGGTAGCTTAAGAATTGGGTGGAGGAATTCAAAACATCTCGCAAACCTTAATTTTACCAAAATTGGAGGCAATGGAAGATTTCTCAATCCCAGAGAATGGGGAAGGGATCCTTTTTTTACTTTTATACCTAGGGAGAGAAATGAAGGCTTCAATAATGTCAATGCTTTTACTTTTCAGTACACCCATTTTCTTCCTCAAAAAAGCCTGCAGCTATATTCTATCGTAGGACTCCATCTTTTGCCGGAACCTTGGGATACAAGGAACAACAAGTACGCTATGCCGTCTTATACCCAACAAAACATTGGATTAAGGTATGTGCCAGGTAACCTGATGAAAGGTTTGGATCTCAATCTTTTATTGATGAGCAAACAGCTCGTAGCTAAAGGAGAGATGCGTCCTCAGTGGATTTACAACAAAGTAAATCTGCTTCATGTCAATGTGATTGCAAATTACCAGATACCTTGGTAAGGAATTGTTAAATTGAATGAGAGGTCATCCGTTGATTTACAAATAATTGCAATATGTAAACTCTCTGTGGTAGGGTAGTTTCTGTTTTTGATAAGAGGTGTTAGCTTCGTCATAGTCGATACTACGACTTTACTATCACTCCGCTTACATGACTTCAGAGGATCTATTAATCATAAGGAAGAGTCAACATTTTCCTAAGGAAAGTACCCCTTTACTAGTAAAACCGTTTCTGTTGTTTGATAGGATCTGGAACCAAGCAAAAATGCTTGTTCGGGGGCTTTTTAAAATCAATGACCCGGAGCCACAATCGAATCCAACAATTTACAATTGTCCTGATCTACTCAAAAAAGCCGCATTTCCGGAAAGATTTGCAACCCTAGAGCAGGTTTTGGTTAAACCTGAGTTTAGGGCATATGCCTATCAGACTACTATAGGACATACTGATGATTATCAGGAGGTTTACAACCAACCTTGGGCTTCTTTGACCAAACTTGAAAGTTACCAGATGAATTGAAGCTAAGTGCCTTTGTTCATCTTTACTTCATTTTTTAAAAATTCACCTGACTCAAAGGCTGTCAGGTTGTCTAGTGTAGTCTTGGAAATTTCATTCAATGCCTCCTCTGTCAGAAACGCCTGATGTCCGGTAATCAAGACGTTCGGAAAGGTCATCAGACGCATCAAGACATCATCATGAATGACTTCATCTGAAAGGTTTTTGAAGAAAAACTTTTCTTCCTGCTCGTAAACATCAATAGCTAAAGAACCGATATGGGCTGATTTAAGTCCTTTTATCACTGCTCTTGTATCAATTAATGCTCCTCTGCTGGTGTTAACAATTTTGACTCCTTTTTTCATCCTGGCAATGTTATCCGCATTGATCAGATGATGGGTCTCGGGTGTCAAAGGACAATGCAAGGAGATGATGTCACTTTCCTGAAGCAGCACTTTCAGATCAACAAATTCTACATCTTTTAATCCCTTGTTAGGATAAGGGTCATAGGCCAATATTTTGCAGCCAAAACCAAGCATAATCCTACAAAAGGCACTCCCAATTGCTCCAGTACCAATTACACCTATGGTTTTCTGATAGAGATTGAATCCGGTAAGCCCTTCAATAGAAAAATTGTTTTCTCTTACCCTGTTGTAAGCCCTGTGCGTCTTTCTGTTTAGTGTCAACAACAGCGCAACTGTATGTTCTGCAACTGCTTCTGGAGAATAAGCTGGAACTCTTACAACTTTTATCCCGCTTGCTTCAGCCGCATCAAGATCTACATTATTGAAGCCAGCGCAGCGAAGTGCGATGACTTTGATTTTGTATTGAGAAAGCTTTTCTATCACCTTCTTGTTGATTTTGTCATTGACAAACACACATACAGCATCAAAATTTTCACACAAAGAGACGGTGTCAACTGTGAGGGTGTCTTCATAAAAAGTGATGCTATGAGAGGTATATTGGAGCTGGCTTAAGAAATATATCCTATCGTAGGATTTTGTACTAAAGAAGGCAATTTTCATTTTTTAATTTTTAGTCAAGCTATTGAGCAGATCTTTCAGAAAGCTTAAGTTATAGATTTTGGACAGTCAAGCCCAAATTTTTGCTTCACAAAAAAACCATGACTTTGGATCATGGTTTTTATATTCATTATTGATCTTAATCAGTTGTTTCTGTCTATACTTACTTGATCTAGACCTCTCTTTTTCAGAAGTGCATCTATTTTTGGCTCAGCACCTCTAAATTTCACATACATTTCCATAGGATCAGCAGTTCCTCCTCTCTCAAGAATTTCTTTTCTGAAAGCCAGAGCTTTGTCTGCGTTGAATAGCTCTGTTTCTTTAAAGGCCTGAAAAGCATCAGTATCCAATACTCCTGACCAGATATAGCTGTAGTAGCCTGAAGAGTACCCTCCAGAGAAGATGTGCTGGAAATAAGTACTTCTATATCTTGGGATGATGTTGTCTGTCAAGCCTATTTTTGCCATGGATTGCTTTTCAAATTCCCTTGCGTCTTTGGTGATGGCTTCAGTCTGGGTATGGTAGTCTAAATCCAGCAAAGAGGCAGCTAAGTATTCAGTAGTGCCAAAACCTTGTCCAAACGTGCCGCTCTTTTGAAGTTTCTGTATCAGCTCGTCAGGAATAGGTTCACCTGTTTTATAATGCAGAGCATAAGATTTTAAAACCTCTGGTTCTGTAGCCCAGTTTTCCATGATTTGGGATGGGAGTTCTACAAAGTCCCTAGGCACGGATGTTCCTGCTAAGCTTCTGTATTGCACATTGGAAAGCAAGCCATGAAGCGCGTGTCCAAATTCATGGAAAAAGGTAGTCACTTCATCAAATGTAAGCAATGCAGGGGCATCGGCAGTAGGTCTGGAAAAGTTACATACTATGGAGATTACCGGCGCTTTGCGCTGACCGTCGATTGTCTGCTGTGGCCTGTAAGAGGTCATCCATGCACCGCCTCTTTTGGAGGCTCTAGGATGAAAATCCATATAAAGTACGCCTACATGGGTTCCGTCTGCTTCCTTTACCTCATATGCTTTGGCATCTGGATGGTAGGTAGGGATGTTGTCGATAGGGCTGAATGTCAGACCAAAAAGTTTGTTGACAACCATAAACACCCCGTCTTGTACTTTGTTCAATGCAAAATAAGGTTTGATTTCCTGTTCATCCAGATCAAATTTCTGCTGCCTCAGTTTTTCTTCATAATATCTCCAATCCCATGGTGCCAATTCAAAATCTTTACCTTCAGATTTGATCAGTTTTTGCATTTCCTGACCTTCAACTTTCGCTTTTGCCAATGCAGGTTTCCAAAGCTGATTGAGCAAGGAATATACGTTCTCTGCATTTTTGGCCATAGTCTCTTCGAGAACATAATCAGCATGGCTTTTGTAACCTAGCAGTTGGGCCTTTTCTCTCCTAAGATTGGCGATTTCCAAAAGGATGTCTTTGTTGTCCTTGTCATTGCCTTGGTCTCCTCTGTTCTTATAGGCTTCCCAAATCTGCTTTCTCAGTTCTCTGTTGTCAGCATACTGGAGAAATGGCATTACACTGGGATTCTGAAGGGTGAAGATCCATTTGCCTTCTTGTCCTGCGGCTTTTGCATCTGCAGCAGCTGATTCCACAAGCTCCTGAGGTAGGCCTGACAAATCTCCTTGATTGTCAATAACCAATTGATATGCGTTTGTTTCTGCAAGAAGGTTTTGACCAAACTGCAGACCCAATACTGAAAGTTTGCTGTTGATCTCCCTCATTTTTTCCTTTTCAGACTCGCTCAGGTTGGCACCGTTCCTTACAAAAGATTTGTAGGTGTTTTCGAGGACTTTCTGTTGTTCGGTACTGAGTTGAAGATTTTCCCTGTTCTCCCATACAGTTTTTACCCTTTCAAAGAGCTGGGCATTCAAGCTGATATTGTCCCTGTGCTTGCTCAATTCAGGAGCTGTTTGTTTGGCAATTGCTTGGAGAGTATCGTTGGTGTTGACACTATTCAGGTTCCCGAAAACAGTATTGACCCTTGCCAAAAGGTCGCCCGATTTCTCCATTGCCTCAATGGTGTTTTCAAATGTTGGGGCATCAGGGTTGTTGACAATTGCATCAATCTCTGCTTGCTGCCTTTTGATGCCTTCCATAATGGCTGGCTCAAAATGCTCATTTCGGATCTTGTCAAAAGGAGGTACTTCAAATGGCGTGTTATACGCTTCAAAGAATGGATTCATGTTTTCTTGATTTACTTCAGGGCTACCGCAGGCAACAAGGACTGCACATGAAGCCGCTATGGCAATGATGTTTTTTCTCATGTTCACTTATTTGGGTTATGCTGCAAATATAGCAACAAATAGCAAGCAAGGAAGTTCGTGTTGTTAACCTTCCTTAACCATCCTTATCGCTTCTATGACAGGGTTTTTTTAGCTTATCGTTAGATTGTTAGCTGTTTTTATGAATTATGCAGTAATTTTGGCCAAGTTTATTACCTCAAATTCAAAAGCCAATGAGAACCATCAAAGTAGGACTGGTGCAGAATTCATGCTCCCAGGACCTTCAGGATAATATGTCCAAAGCAGAAAAAGGCATCCGTGATGCTGCTGCCAAAGGTGCCCAAATTGTGTGTTTACAGGAATTGTTCCGCTCTCTTTACTTCTGTGATGTTGAAGATCATGACAATTTCAAATTAGCCGAGCAGATTCCAGGGCCATCTACTGATCAACTTAGCGCATTGGCTTCAGAACTTGGGGTTGTTATTATTGCTTCTCTTTTCGAAAAAAGGGCAAGTGGCCTGTACCATAATACCACCGCTGTACTTGATGCAGATGGTACTTATCTGGGCAAGTACAGAAAAATGCATATTCCTGATGATCCAGGCTATTATGAAAAGTTTTATTTCACGCCGGGAGACCTTGGTTACAAAGTGTTCAAAACCAAGTTTGCAACCATAGGAGTTTTGATTTGCTGGGATCAATGGTATCCTGAAGCATCCAGAATTACCGCACTCATGGGAGCAGAAATACTTTTCTATCCTACAGCTATCGGATGGCACAAAGATCAGGATATCCATACCAACGATGAGCAATATCAAGCATGGCAGACTATACAGCGCTCTCATGCAGTCGCTAATGGCGTACCTGTAGTATCGGTCAATAGAGTCGGTGTAGAAGGAGATATGAAATTTTGGGGTGGTTCTTTTGTGGCAAATTCCTTCGGAAGAGTGCTGTATCAAGGTGACCATGTCAATGAAGAAGTACATGTCGAAGAGCTTGACATGGACCACTCCGACAGATACCGCACCCACTGGCCTTTCCTAAGGGACAGAAGAATCGAGACATATTCTCCAATCCTCAAACGCTTTATTGATGAAGACTGATAAGGCCTTGGATCTATTTGCAGTTGCCAAATCCGGAGCGGCAACACCCGCGTCATTGGGGTATAGTTTTCCTGCTGAGTTTGCACCCCATCAAGCCACATGGTTAAGTTGGCCACACAAGGAAGCCTCTTGGCCCGGAAAAATAGCATCTATTTATCCTGCTTATGCAGAATTCATCAAATGGGTTGCCTTAGGCGAGGAAGTACACATCAATGTGGCTGATCCATCCATGGAAGCAGAAGCCAAAACGCATCTACTCCAAGCTGGGGTAGATATGGGACAAATATTTTTCCATTACTTTGCTACCAATGACGCCTGGTGTAGAGATCATGGGCCAGCTTTTTTAGTCAATCCAGGTTCTGAACATCCAAAAGCTCTGGTGAGTTGGAAATACAATGCTTGGGGAGACAAATATCCTCCTTATGATTTGGATAATCTGATTCCTGAAAAAATTGCCTCTTTTCGCAATATTCCAGTCTTTACTCCTGGTATTGTGATGGAAGGTGGTTCCGTGGAATTCAATGGAAAAGGCACACTCTTGACTTCGGAGGCCTGCTTGCTCAACCCGAATAGAAATCCGCATCTCAAGCAGCATGAAATAGAAAAATTTCTGCATGACTACTATGGTGTGAGCAATATTCTTTGGCTAAAGGATGGGATCGTCGGTGACGATACAGATGGGCATATTGATGACCTCACCCGTTTTGTCAATGAAGATACCGTGGTGACAGCTGTGGAATACGACAAGCATGATGAAAATTATGCTCCACTTCAAGAAAATCTTGAGTTGCTCAAAAAGTTGAGGCTTGAAAATGGCAAACAGCTGAATATCGTAGAAATTCCAATGCCACAAGCAGTCATACATGAAGACATGAGATTGCCGGCTTCTTATGCCAATTTCTACATAGCCAATCATGCAGTCATTGTGCCTACTTTCAGAGACCCAAATGACGACAAGGCCTTGGATATCATAACTTCATGTTTTCCAGATAGAAAAGTAATAGGTGTGGACTCTCTGGATATCATCTGGGGATTGGGTTCATTTCACTGCCTAAGTCAACAAGAACCTTTAGTACGCTAATTGCAATCAATCCGCCGGGTGAAGTGCCCGGCGATTGAAAAACCAAAAGCAAATAACCCCAAATTAGTAGAGATGAGGAGTGTTGGATTGAAATTTTTACTACTTGTGCATATCCTGATTTGTGCGTTGCAGCATGTGACTGCACAACAAAGGCAGCAACATGTTATTCTGATTTCTTTAGATGGATTCAGGTGGGATTATCTGGACAAATTCCAACCTCCGAATCTTACTGCATTTGCTCAAAGCGGTGCTTCAGCTGAAGCGATGATACCTGCTTTTCCAAGCAAGACTTTTCCAAACCACTATACCATTGCCACAGGAATGAGGCCTGAGACGCATGGATTGGTGGACAATTCTTTTTATGATCCTGGAAAAGACAGGGTTTATGAAATCAGTGACCGGGAAGTAGTCCAAGATGGTACTTGGTATGGAGGTACGCCAATCTGGGTTCTGGCAGAAGCAAACGGCATAACTTCGGCCAGTTACTTCTTTGTGGGCACGGAAGCTCCTATCCAGGGAATACAGCCTACTTATTTTTACAATTATGATGGAGCTGTGTCCAATCTGGATCGGATAGAGCAGGTGTTTGAATGGCTTAAACTGCCGGTGGACAAGAGGCCAAGGCTTATAACCCTGTACTTTTCTGATATGGATGACATCGGACATAGATACGGTCCTGACAATGAAAAAGAAATTTCCCAAAAGCTGTTTGAACTGGATAAGCAACTCGGGTTGCTCTTTGATGGATTGGGAAAATATGATCTGGATATCAATATAATTTTGGTTTCAGACCATGGGATGACCAATGTCAAACGTGAAAATCTGCTCAACCTGGACTTGATTTCAGAGGGTATAGCAGGGAAAGTGGTCAACAATGGAGCTTTGGCACATATCTATTTAGATGAAACTTCACAAAAAGCAGAAGTGAAAAAGCTTTTGGAGAAGAGGGCAAATCACTTTATTGTGGAGGATGTAGCAGACAGAAAGCATTACAAAGATATCGATACCCATCGAGACAAATTTGGAGACCTTTTGATCTTACCGGACCTTGGATATTATTTGGCTACTTCTGCAGGGATGGTGAGCTATCAAAAGAGATCTGCGATGTTTCAGACTGATGTGTATGGTGAACATGGCTACAGTCCAATTTATAAGGATATGCATGGTATTTTTTATGCTAAGGGTCCCCGCATCAAAAAGGGTATAACTATCCCGCCTTTTGAAAACATACACGTCTACCCTTTGTTGGCGGCTTTACTGGATTTGCCGTTGCCGAAAGAGGTTGAAGGAAAACCAGAGGTATTGTCACCAATAATGATTGACAGCGATGGAGAGGAAAAGTATTGAAAGTAGATCAGATGTCAGCTTGTTGGTGAGGTCTTTTTATGGTAGAATCCGTCAACATGAGGCATTGGGTCCAATATTCAATTCCGTTGTACATGACTGGGAAGTCCATCTTGAGCGACTGACTGATTTTTGGGAAATGGTCATTCTGCAGACAGGTCCTGGAGCAGGAAAATTCAGTCCGGTACCTGTGCACAAAGCAGTGGATAGACAGACAGGACAACAGATCAACCAAGCCCATTTTGGCAACTGGCTGGAGTTGTGGTTCAGTACTATAGATACTTATTTTGAAGGGGAGAATGCGGATTTTGCTAAAGAACATGCTCGAAAAATGGCCCATGTTCTATTTTTCAGAATCATAGAAGGAAGAGCTGCGGTTTAATTTTTTAGGTGAACGAAGAAGATAAAGAGGTTACGCATCCCAATGCGATTTTTTACTAAGCCTTTCCCAGTAGCCGTATCATTTGCTCGTTTATATAAAATTCATTTCTTGTAAATCGGCACTTTCACGAAAGATCCAATCTTTGTTTTAACTTCCCATCTCGAAAGAATTACCCGGTTTACAACTAACTCGAAATAGGATTTTCCTTGTCAAAACATTGTCATGAAATTCATATTTAATCTATTTGCTTTGCTTTTATTTTCTTTTGCTACGCTTGCACAAGAAAGCAGGGTTTTTGGAGCGGATGAAGAAGGGCATGCGATCTATAGGATACCTTCCATCATTGCTTTGCCAAATGGAGAACTTCTCGCTATAGCTGAAGGACGTGTACATGGAAGCAATGACTATGGAGATGTAAACTTGGTGATGAAAAAGAGTAAGGACGAGGGGTTGACTTGGAGTGGGGTAAAGATGTTGGTAGACCATGGCAAATTCCAAGCTGGTAATCCTGCTCCGGTGGTGGATAGGTTTGATCCAGAATATCCTGAGGGAGTGATTTATGTGTTTTTTAACACCGGAAATCATCATGAATACAATATCAGATTAAATGAGGGTGTAAGGGAAGTTTGGTTTGTCCGGTCCACAGATATGGGCCTTAGTTGGGAAATTCCGGTCAACATCACCCAGCAAGTTCATAAGGTTAACAATCCAAAGTTCAATCCCGCCTACCAGAATGCGGAAGATTGGAGACACTATGCCAATACACCAGGGCATGCGTTTCAATTTCAAGAGGGACCGTACAAAGGCAGAATCTATGTAGCTGCCAATCATTCCCAAGGTCCTCCGCAGGAGGGATTTACCGACTATCAGGCACATGGATTTTTTACGGATGACCATGCCAAGTCATTCAAGGTATCTAGTTCCATTCCCATTCCTGGTTCTAATGAGGCAATAGCTGCAGAGCTTTCCCATGGTCGAATGGTCATGAGCATTCGAAATCAAAAGGGTGATATCAGGCAAAGGATACTGGCTTTTTCAGATGATGGAGGAGAAAACTGGGCAGAAGTCTACTTCGATCCACAACTTCCCGATCCGGTGTGTCAGGGATCAATTTTAGATATAGGTAAATTTAATGGCAAAAACATACTGGCACATTCCAATGCAGCTGATCCACAAAAAAGGGATAACCTGACGATCAAAATCAGTTTGGATGAGGGCAAAACCTGGACTGATTCCATACTTGTGGACAAATCGATTGATCCCTCCATTCCATCTTGGGCAGCGTATAGTGATCTGGTAAAATTGGATGAGCAGCATCTTGGTATTCTCTACGAAAGGAAGAACTATTCCGAAATCATCTTCAAGCGCATCAGATGGAGAAATCCCTAATTCAATCAACTAAGCCGATCTTCAAAAGACCATCATTTCATATGTTATCATTAATTCAAAATGCTCAAAAGTATCAGGACAAAATAGCAGTCAAAGACGGTAGTGGAGCATATACCTACTCAGCACTTTTAGAACTTAGCCATCGCGTAGCTACTCATTTATTGGATGGAGACGATGATCTAAACGGAAAAAGGGTGGCATTTATGGTTGCCCCGTCTCTTCAGTACCTTGCGGTACAATGGGGCATCTGGAGAGCAGGAGGGATTGCTGTTCCATTATGTGTGACTTACCCTTTCCCGTCTTTGCAGTATGTTATTGAAGATACAAAGGCGGCAATCTTAGTGGTAGGACCTGAATATGAACAAGTGCTTTCTCCCTATAGTGAAGAGTCAAGTGTGCGTTTTATCCGGCTTAAGGATTTTCAGGAATTGGCAATGGCTGAATTGCCTGAATTCGGTCTCGATAGAGGAGCAATGATTCTTTATACCAGTGGGACCACAAGTTTACCAAAAGGGGTATTGACCACGCACGAAAATATTGAAGCCCAGATCAGTACCTTAGTAGAAGCTTGGCAATGGTCTGCTGAGGACTACACCATTTCCATATTGCCGCTTCATCATGTGCATGGCATTATCAATGTCAATTCCTGTGCTTTATGGTCCGGCGCTACGGTTCATTTCCTTCCGAATTTTGATGCAAAAACAGTTTTTCAAGTCTTTCTGGAGGGGCAGGTGAATGTCTTCATGGCTGTGCCAACCATTTATTTCAAGTTGATCAGCTACTTTGATTCACTTTCTGATGAAGAGAAAAAAGTATTGTTCCTAAGAATGAAGTCCTTCAGGTTGATGGTTTCAGGCTCTGCAGCATTGCCTGTGTCTGTGATGGAAAAGTGGTTTGAAGTGTCTGGCCATTATCTCTTGGAAAGGTATGGCATGACCGAAATTGGCATGGCTATCAGTAACCCCTATACAGGGGAAAGACGAGCAGGACATATAGGTCAGGCTTTGGCAGGAGTGGAAGTCAGGTTATGTGATGAGCAGGGTCAAGAACTCCCTTTGGACCAGCCTGGTGAAATACAAGTCAAAGGAAAAAATGTATTTAAAGCATATTGGGGCAAACCTGAAGCTACAGCTAAAGCCTTCACCGAAGATGGCTGGTTTAGGACAGGTGATATTGCTGTTGTGGAAGATGGATATTTTAAAATCCTCGGTAGGGATTCAATAGATATCATCAAATCAGGAGGATATAAAATTTCCGCATTGGAAATAGAAGAGGTTTTGAGGACACATCCTGCTATTAAGGATTGTGGGGTAGTTGGGATTCCAGATGATGAATGGGGGGAAATGGTAGTGGCTTTCTTAGTCGTAGCAGAACCACTTGACACAGCGGAATTGAATCAATGGATGCGGCAAAAGATGCCTGCTTACAAAACCCCAAGAAAATACAAAGTCGTGGGGGATCTGCCCAGGAATGCCATGGGTAAAGTCACCAAAAACGAACTCAAAAAACTGTTCTAAGATGAATATTTATGGAGTAGCTATATTGGCCTTGGCTTATCTGTTGGGGCAATGGATGGGGGAGTTTTTGGGTGTGCTTCTTGGAATCAATGCCAATGTAGGAGGTGTAGGTTTTGCGATGATACTTCTGATGCTCATGAAGGACTGGTTGCTCAAAAAGAACCTGATGTCCAATGACATGGAAGGAGGGATTGATTTCTGGAACAAGCTCTACATTCCTGTAGTAATAGCGATGGCAGCGAGCTTGAACGTCAAGTCTGCGGTTTCATCTGGCACACTTGCTATTGCAGCAGGGACAGTGCCTGTTTTGATCTCTTTTCTGGCTTTCCCAGTGATACTGAGAAAATTTAAACCAAAAGAACATGGAAGTAGCCAGAGCCCTTATTGAAAAAAACGGCCTTATCGTTGCTTTCTTGACAATAGGTTTTATTGTTTTGGTTGCAGATGGCATTTCTAAAAAAGCTTTGAAATCAAAAATTCCCGGATCTGCTTTGGCTGTATTATTTGGGTTGGGCCTTGGTTATCTAGGTGGGTTTTTTACAGGAGGGGAGAAAGGACTTGCTGATATTGAAGTATTCAAAGGAATTGGTGTTTTAGGAGGAGCCATGTTTAGGGACTTTGCGATTGTGGCCACAGCTATTGGAGCCAGCCTACTTTTAATCAAGAGGTCAGGGGTTTTGGGTTTTGTGTCACTCTTGGCAGGGATAGTGATCTTCTTTGTTATGGGGGTGCTAGTGGCATTGGCATGGGGATTTAAAGATGCGGCCAGCCTTTGTACCATAGGAGCGGGAGCTTGTACCTATATCGTGGGGCCGGTGACAGGCACTGCAGTAGGAGCATCATCCGATGTGATCGCATTGAGTATCGGTATAGGGTTGGTCAAAACCATCGCCGTAACTGTTTTGACTCCTATAGCAGCCCAGAGGATCGGACTGAACAGTCCTGAGTCAGCCATGGCCTATGGTGGGCTGATGGGTACTTCAAGTGGTGTAGCAGCAGGTTTGGCAGCTGTAGATTCCAAATTGGTTCCTTATGGAGCTGTGACAGCGACGTTTTATACGGGATTAGGTTGCCTATTGTGTCCTTCGGTTTTCTATATCCTCCTTTCTTTATTTTTCTAAAAATGATGGGTAGGAGTGTTTATGGCATGAAGGGTTGGCAAATCATATAATAAGGCAAAGAAATCAATCTTTTTGATATAGGTAAAAGTAAAAGTAAAACTAGGTCTTCATAAACGAGAAGCGGGCCCAGTTTTTTCTGTGGCGTATTTTTGTTTGAGTATACCCGAAAAAATCAACGGCAACAAGTTTTTCGACCCTTACATGGTGGATACCAGGAGGTAATTGCTGCAGGTCCAAAAGGCATTGAAACGCTTTTTGTCCTGAAGTGCCCAGCTGAACTTTTCTCCAATTCTGTGGAGATATTTGGATCAGGCTGTCATTTACAAATATTCTGAATTGGTCAGTTTCTTCCCGGATATCGCTCCATTGAAGCGTATCCTTTGAAATTGCGTAAAGTTGCTGAAGTTGAGGCAGGCGCTTACGGTCTTCCAGATAATAAGCGATGGAAAGTGGTAGGTAATTTCCTTCAACAAGATCTGAAGGTATAGAAGTCCTTGGAAACCTTCGTTCAGGATCTCTTTGATTTTCAAAATAATGAATACTGTTTACCCATTCTCCACTTCCTTCTTCTGTAGCGTTCAAATATTCAAAAAATCCTTTGGTGTCTATTGCCACAAAAGGCATGGACATCAACAAAATGCAGACGGTATAGACCGTGACAGGCCATTTGCCCAAATTACTTTGGTAGATCGCCTGGAT
The DNA here is from genome assembly GCA_036782195.1 of Cyclobacteriaceae bacterium. Classification (GTDB taxonomy): domain Bacteria; phylum Bacteroidota; class Bacteroidia; order Cytophagales; family Cyclobacteriaceae; genus DAIPZN01. Next base: position 56,326 of record DAIPZN010000009.1, read on the forward strand.
ATTTGAATAAAAGCTATTTGAAATCCAGCTTTTAAAAGCACTTTTTTTTCCGACAAAATTGAAAATTGAAAATCCAAATATTGAAATCAAAAAGAAAATGTAAATCAGGTAAAAGGGTAGGTTAAAAATATGATAAACAAAGAGTAGGATACCTAAATAGATTGTAAAAATGACCATGATCATCCCGAACATCAAAGGGATGCCAAAAGTCATAGAACAGATTCTTTCGAGCTTTAGGACAAGTTGATGGGGTTTTTTATAAAGAGTATCTTGGCCGAATTTGAAGAGGTTGGCATTGATTACGCCATCGGGAAAAGCATAACTTAAACCAAGTAATCCTGCCCAGGCAAATCTCAGTATCAGGTGAACCGAAAAAAAGATTTTGAACAGGTTGATGACAAGTGACAGGTATAGGAGAACGACCCATGCCCCCGTGAATTCGATCGCATAATCCTGTACAAGCATGATGGCAAAGCCGTATAATTCCGCAGGAAATGCAAAAATGATGGCAAGGGTAATACCGGAAATGATGACTTCGGGTTCCCAGCTGTTTTTTTGAAGCTGTCTAAGCCAGGAAAGATCTTCTTCTGGAAGCAGAGGTTGTGGAGAGGTCATGTAAAGCCGCGTAATTTATCCAAAACCAATATAGAAAAAATTCATAGAGTGTCTATATGTCTTTTTTAGAATTCCTCTTACGATCCCTTAATTGAATACAAGAAAAAAACTTCAGACATTAATTCCCATACTTTTCAGTAATAGGAGCGTAAAAAGTCAGAAGAAGGCGAGAAGATTTAGACTGAAATCAACCTGAAATGAAAATCAGTTTTTTCCCTTTTGTGGAAGGCAATCTCCTTGCGTAAATGATAAAAAGCTTCAAGAAGAAGGGCACTTTCAATTTCACCTGCATCAATGGCTTTGAATCCGCAAAGTTCTATGACGCGTTTCACTTTCATTTTTTCAGGACCGTCTTCTCCACAATAGAAGGTCTCCTTGATCAGCCCTAGCAAATCGGATTTTGGATAATCTAGTCCAAGATTGTTGAAGGCTTTAAAAACTTCTTTCCCATTGAGGAATTTTTGTATTAAGGGAGTATTATAAGATACATCTTTACCAAAAGAGCCATTGGTGCAGTCAACAATGGTTTTTTCTGTTAAATCAGCATATTCTAGGCTGTGACAAACCTTGGGAAGATGCTCATTTTCACAACAAATCAGAATGATATCTGATCTTTCTATCACTTCCAAATAGCCAAATACCTTATCCAGATACATGTTGAGGATCTTCCATTCGATTTCTTTAGCCTCAAAATCCTCACGGACTCCAAAAGTAACTTCGCATCCTGCCGAAAGCATTTTATTTCCAAGGGCGGTCGCCAACTTTGTAGCTCCTAGTATACCGATTTTCATAAGATAAATAATGTGCTATTTTAAGGTGAATTAAATCCTATCCCAGCGCTAAAAACAAACTGGTAACCCAATTGAATTTCTGGTAAATTAAGTTAGTTTATTTGTTTAAAACAGGTAATTATAGCGGGTGAGAAGTGAAAATTAGTAAACTAAATGTAATTAACAAAATAAAATATTGAAAAAAATGACTGGAAAAAATGAAATGCGTTTTTTGAATTTTCAACTTCAATAAATCAACTTAAACTGGTAAAAATGCTAAAAATTTTTTTTTGGTCATTTTTTTATGATTGAAACAAAAATCCTGTGTATTAGCTGATTAGTGTCTTTATTAAGTGTGGTGGTTAAATCTTGTTTTCAGTAAGTTATTATAAGTTTTTCTGTGATTTAGGATATAAATCACGCCTGTTAAAAATGCCGTGTGCAAATGATTGTATGTGGTTTTTGATTACTGGTCATACCTTTTGAGGAAAGTTTAGATAAATTACATTTTGAATAAAATTATATGATCCGAGTGCTGATAAGTTTATTTTCTCTAATGCTGCTTTTCTCTTGTAGTAAAAGAAGCTGGGTATTGGAAGTCCACTCGGGGAAGTACGACCGACTAAATTACCCCCTTGGTATTACTTTTCCAGAGCCAATAGAGACTGCAAAATCTTATTTGCTAAGGGATCAGAAAAGTAATGCTACATTTCCGGTTCAGGTTGTGGATGCATACCGGATTTTTACGATAATAGACCAGCTGCCAAAGGAAACTGTTTTGACTTTGGAATTGGAGGAGACCGAAGGAAATTCCATGGGACTAGTCTCGATTGAAGAAAGTGATGCCGGAATTCAAGTCTTTGTTGAAGGAAAGCCCATGCTATTTTATCAAAGCAAAACCGCTTTTCCACCTGATGGGCAACCTGATTATTATAAAAGAAGTGGCTTTATCCACCCACTACAGGCTCCCAATGGAGCAGTGTTGACTGACGATTTTCCGATGGGGCACGTACATCAGCACGCACTTTTCAATGCTTGGACCAATACAACATTTAGAGGTGAAAAAGTAGATTTCTGGAATCAGCAGCACCTACTGGGTACTGTTGAACATAAAGCAATCTTGGAGTTGAGTGGGAACCAATTCCAGGTTCAACTCAGTCACATAAGTTCGACACACGGTGAAGTTCTGGAAGAAACCTGGACCATAACAGTTCATCCTATTCAAGATTATTTTCTTTTTGATTTGGCATCGACCCAGATCAACACCAGTACCGATACGCTTTTTTTGGAAGAATATATCTATGGAGGAATGGCATTCAGAGGTAGTAGGGAGTGGAATAGCGACGACACGCTCCACTTCGTCACACCATGGAGCATTAGAACGGATTCAGGAAAGGACAATGAAACAGCGAATCATACCAAAGTGAAGTGGTTGGATGCCTCTGGTCAAATAGGAAATCAAAAGGCAGGGGTGACAGTATTCTGTTTCCCAGACAACTACCGTTATCCCCAGGCTGTACGGGTGCATCCTGAAATGCCTTACTGGGTTTATGCGCCAGTGGTTGAAGGCAGGTTTTTTATTGCTCCGGGCGAAGCCTACGAAAGTAAGTATAGATATTATCTCCACGACGGTGCCCCAGATCTAGAGCTCATTGATGGTATAGAAAAATCCATCTCAGCACCGGTTGAGGTAAAGTTCTTCAGGAAATAAGCATTGCAAATCGGTTGTTGTGGTACGGAGTTTGGCTAATATTAAGATATAGCCTTTATTTCCTAAACTGAGAAAATGGATCAACAGCAAGCATTGGAACTCATCAGGTCTTATTGCCTGGACAACAATAAAACTTTGGCCGTGGCAGAAAGTGTGTCATCAGGCGAACTTCAACGGCTATTTGGATCCGCCGAGCAGGCAGGACTTTTTTTTCAGGGAGGTCTGACCGTCTACAACTGCCGGCAAAAGCACAGACACCTGAGTATTTCGGAAGATGCCTGTGGTCCCTGCAACGGTGTTTCCCTGGAAGTTGCGCGGGAAATGGCCGAGCATGCCTGTGGCTTTTTTGACTGTGACCTGACGCTTTCTTTGACCGGATATGCCTCACCCATACCCGAACTGGACATTTATGATCTTCATGCTTTCGGGGCAATTTTTTTGGATGGCGAGCTGAAATACTGTGGGCGGATCGAAAGCAAGGGCAGTGATCCGGATGAGATCAGGGCCGATTATGCAGTTCAGCTTTTGATACGCTGCGGAGAAGTTATTGCTAAAATAGAAGTTTGAATACCTGCCAAGCCTACATATTGAGCCAGGTATAAAAGGCTGAAAGAAATCTATGGATTGATATTTTCAAAAACAAATGTCAGATCCAATATAAAACCTGCCACGGCGTGGGATTGTACAATATCACCAATGGTAAAGAGTTTGGATGCCTGATATTTTCCGTTGATCAAGGAATAGATCAACAAGGTGCATTCCACGGGCTGTATCACCCAATATTCCTTTACACCCGCTTCCCGATACACCTCGTATTTGTTGACCAGTTCTTTGCGGTTGTTTCCGGGAGAAAGGATTTCCACTATCAGATCAGGTGCACCTACGCATCCCAGTTCATCGATTTTGGAAGGGTCGCAGACTACGCAAATATCCGGTTGTACCACGGTGTCGATGTCTTCGTTTTTCTTGGACATTACCGGAAGCCGGACATCAAAAGGAGCCACAAAAACCTCACATTGCTTACCTTTCAGGAAATTTGAGAATTCGGTAAAAACCTTCCCCACAACCCGCTGATGATTCACCTGGGGAGCAGCTGCCTGCTTAAAGACGTTGCCTTTGATAAGCTCCACCATTCCTTCCATGTTCCAACGCAGGTAGTCGGCATAGGTATAGGAGCCATATTCGCTGATCGGCTCTTCCACATGGTGAGGTGGTTTCTCTTTATGCATACCTAAATATATTGATTTTGAGTGTAATAGTGAATTATCTCTGCTTGGTTAAAGTCATTGATAGGGTAAAACTGGGTTGCTTTTAGATTTTCCGGTTTCTTTATTTATTTGAACATCTTATATTTGATACTATCAAATGATACTATCAAGTTAATGAAATCTCCCTACGATTTGACTCCGGCTATCTTGAAACTGATCACGTCAGTTTCTGAGAATATTGGGGAAGTACAGGCTACTTATCTGGTAAAACAAAGTCCCAAGCTGAGAAAGCAGAACCAAATCAAAACCATACAAGCTTCCCTAAGCATAGAAGGCAACACCCTTTCAGAGGATCAGGTAACGGCAATTATTGAAGAAAAGCGGGTAGTAGGTCCTGAAAAAGATATTTTAGAAGTGATCAATGCCCTTGAAGTATACAAAAACATCCATAGGTATAAACATACTTCGGAAAAGGATTTTTTGACTGCTCACAGCGCATTAATGAAAGGCTTGATTAAGGCTTCAGGTACATACAGATCGCAAGGAGTAGGCATTGTAAAAGGTTCACAAGTGGCCCACTTGGCTCCACCTGCTTCCAATGTCCCCTTTTTGATGAAAGATTTGTTTGTATACCTGAAAGATAAAACTGAACTCACCCTGATTAAAAGCTGCGTTTTCCACTACGAAATGGAATTTATCCATCCATTTATGGATGGGAACGGAAGGATGGGCAGGCTTTGGCAAACTGTGATTTTGATGGAGGAGTATCCAATTTTTGGTTTTCTACCTTTTGAATCCTTGATAGCCAAAAATCAAGATGCTTATTATCAGGCCTTATCTGCATCAGATAAAGAAGGCAAATCGACGAAGTTTATCGAATATATGCTGGATGTGATCAACCGTTCATTGGAAGAGCTTCTAAATATCCGTATCTCAAAACCCGATGAAACTGAAAGACTACAAACCTTTCTTATCGGATTCAAGGGGGAATTTACACGTAAGGATTATTTGAAATTTTTTCCAAATATATCTCAAGCTACAGCAAGCAGGGATCTAAAAAACGGAGTCCAACTCGGAATGCTTGAAAAAATGGGAGACAAAAGGATGACTATTTATAAAGGTATTGCTGGTTATTAACATGGTCTGCTGACACCTCTGGTTCAAGTCTTCAGACCTGCCTGAAGCAGGCAGGCTTGGATCTACCACCCCTTAGTCCCCCTCCTCTCTGGTTCAAGTCTTCTGACTTGGACCTATAACATCGCAGTCTTCAGACTGCCGTCGCGGCCTCCTACTATTCCACAGAATTTTTTGGTTTAACTCTTCAAACTCCAGTCAATACGATTATAATCAAAGAATTATATTCTGTCTCAAATCATCTAACGTCAGTCTGAAGACTGCATATACTTTGAGTCCAAGACTAAGTTTTGGACTAGCACGTTAGGTCGATAGACCTGGATCCTGTCAATCAGCCGCATTCCAATACGCCATCCTTTCGCAGCTATCCACCTCTATGCTGTAAAAGTCAAATTCCTGCGTCACCTTGCCTTTGATCAGGTAGATCGCACGCCCTTTGAGCGGGTATTTTTTGACCACGGGAGGAAAATGCACCGTGTCTATCCAGTGGCCATCCCGGTCGATGAAGGTGCCAAAGTTCATGATGTCCCCTTTGACTGTTCGTGTGTACTTGATCGTGACCAGATAGCCCAGGATCTGTACCTGGCGGCCCAGGTACTGCTTTAGGTCTTGGGCCCTGATGCTTGGCACGGTCTGATCCTTGACCAGTAGGAAAGGGGAGTCCAGCGGGAACTCCAGGATGTCTATCTGATCGAGGATTTCCTGTCGCACATCTGTAGGATCAAGATCAGGAACCTGAAGTTCCCGAAATCCGGCCTGCTTGAAGAGCTCATTCCCCTTGGGTACGGTTTTGCGCTTGTTGAGCACAAAGTGCGCCTCCCACAACAGCGCTTGCTTGCTCTTGCCGGTAAACCTGAAGCAGCCGATGCGGATCAGGATAAGCGTCTGCTCCAGGCTGATGTCCACGCGGGCTACAAAATCTGCAAGCCCCAGGAATGCGCCGTTGGCAGTTCTTTCCGTTAGGATCTTGTCCACGGTGTTTTTTTCGAGAAACTTCAGGTGAATAAACCCCAAAAACACTGTCTTTTCCCGGATATTGGTGAGGTAATCGCTTTCGTTGATGTGAGGGGGCTGTATGTCGGCGCCATTCATGCGGAGTTCGTGGATGTAAAACTCCGTGTGGTAAAATCCCCCGAAGTTGTTGATCACGGCGACCATAAACTCCAGCGGATAGTAGGCCTTGAGGTACAGGCTCTGATAGCTTTCCACGGCAAAAGACGCGGAATGGCCCTTGGCAAAGGAATATCCCGCAAAGCTCTCGATCTGAAACCATACCTCTGCAGTAATTTTTTCATCTCGTCCCATTTCCAGACAGTTGCTGAAAAACTTGTCCCGGATGCGCTTGAACTCGTCCTTTGAGCGGGATTTGCCGCTCATGCCCCGCCTGAGGATATCCGCTTCGCTCAGTGTCAGCCCTGCAAAATAATGGGCCACTTTGATCACGTCTTCCTGATAGACCATGATGCCATAGGTCTCGGGCATGATGTCCATCATCACGGGATGTGCCTGCTTGCGCCGCTCGGGATCCACATGCCGTTGGATATACTCCCGCATCATGCCCGACCGGGCCACACCGGGCCGGATGATCGAACTCGCCGCTACAAGCTCCAGGTACTCATCTGCCTTCATCTTGGCCAGCAGCATCCGCATGGCAGGTGACTCCACATAGAAGGCTCCAATGGTATGCCCGGTGCGCAGCAGCGTTTTGATCTTAGGATCTTTTTTGAACTGTGCCACCTGACGGATATCCACTTTGACTCCCTGATTCCGGTAGATGATTTCCAGACTGCTTTTGATATGGCCAAGGCCCCGCTGGGAGAGGATATCGAACTTGTGCAGCCCGATGTCCTCTGCGGTATGCATGTCGATATGGGCCAGCGGAAAGCCCTTGGGAGGCATCTCGGTGGCTGTATAATAGTGGATGGGCTTATGGGAAATCAATATCCCACAGGCGTGTATGGTGAGGTGGGAAGGCATGCCGTGCAGCACCTGACTGTATTTGAGGATCAGCTTCCCGTATTGGTCGGGAATATGGTTGGGCTTGTCGGCATAATAGATCAGGGACTCGATTTCTGTCTTGGGGAGGCCAAAGACCTTTCCCAGTTCCCGTAGCATGGAGTTGGCCTGAAAGGTACTGTAGGAACCCAATAGGGCCACATGCTCCCGGTCACCTTTGTTGTACTTCTCAAAAATATACTGCGTCACCTCATCCCTGTCCGTCCAGCTGAAATCAATGTCAAAGTCAGGTGGATTCTCCCGATACAGGTTGATAAAGCGCTCAAAGTAAAGGTCAAGTTCAATAGGGTCCACATCCGTGATGCCCAGAGAATAAGCCACAATGCTGTTGGCCCCGCTGCCACGGCCCACATGGTAGAAGTTCCGCTGCCGGGCAAAGTTGACAATGTCATAGTTGATCAGGAAGTAGGAGACAAAGCCTTTTTGCTGTATCAGTTCCAGTTCTTTTTCCAGCCGCTTGTTGATCTCAGGTGTCAGGTCAGGGTAGCGGTTGATGGCGCCTTTGAAGGTTTCCTGACGGAGAAAATCAAAATCCTCCCAGTCAGACCCGAGGATGTCCCGTCGGTTTTTGACGGCCTGGAAATAGAAGGAAAACTGACAGGCTTCCAGTAGGCGCTGGGAGTTGTACAGCAGGTAGCTGTGTCCTTCGCAGCGTGCCACCATATCGGCATAGGAATAGAAGCGGTCCCCGATATCGCCCTGTTCTTCGGGCCCGAGCTTGCTGAGCAGCGTGTTTTTGTCCACCGCACGGAGTAGGCGATGGGCGTTGAATTCAAGTTTGGAAGAAAAGCTGACAGCCTGCAGCAGTACCAGCTTGTCCTTGTAACGGTACCAGGGGGACTTAACAAGGCGGTTGAGCTGATAGGGGTGGATGCCGATAAACTCGTTTTCGCGCAGGGGAAAATTTTTATCCCGAAAGGGGTAGATGACAAAGCTGTGCTGAAAAGCAGGGGCCTTTTCCCCAAAGGGAATCCCTTTGGTGCGGTGGTGGGACAGGTGTAGGTTAAGTTCATAGAAGCCTTCCTGATTTTTGGCCAGGCCGATATACTGCTGCTTTACACCATTTCGGAAGTCAATTCCAATTACAGGATGTATGCCTTTTTGCTGTGCTTCCCGGATAAAGGGGAACACCCCTGCCACCGAATTGATATCTGTCAGTGCCAGCGCATCCAGCTTTTTGCTTTTGGCTTCACTCACCAGGGCCTCAATGGAGAGGGTGCCGTATTTGAAGCTGTAGTAAGAGTGGCAGTTGAGGTACATAGCAATATACTTAGTGGATATGCCAGATCGGCGAAACAAATGGTTATAGCCCCTTGAGATTGAGCTATTCATTTATAATGTTAATTTAATAAACATTAATTTGTTTATATATTAAACAATACGGGAGGTAAAAGCCAATAAGTTCTCAAAAAAATCTTTTGCGTGAATTAAGCTGCTGCCAATATGGACTATGAAATCCCCATCCCTTGGAGGGTTGAACAAAATCTCTATAACCAAGAATACATGTAAATTTTCGGTTATAATCGAAAATTTACATGTCAAATTTCGGTTACGATCGAAAAAATACATATTTTAGCATTGATTGCTGAAGCTATGATACAACGGATTTTAGAACAAGAGCTTGAAGGAAGGCTGTTTAAAGGAAAGATTTTGCTACTGATTGGGCCTCGACAGGTAGGTAAAACCACTTTAATGAGGCATTTTTTGGAAAAAGAGAAGGGGAAGACGCTTTGGCTTAACTGTGATAATCCAGACGATCGACTGGATTTAGAGGATGCAACCATTACCCGTTTAAAAACACTTATTGGTTCTAATAGGCTTGTAATTATTGATGAGGCTCAACGGGTGAAAAATATTGGGCTGACATTGAAACTGATTGCTGATAATCTTCCCGAAGTGCAAGTTTTGGCTTCAGGTTCGTCGGCATTGGAGTTGGCCAATGAAATCAAGGAACCCTTGACAGGAAGGAAAAGAGAATTCAATCTTTTTCCATTGTCTACGCAAGAGTTAGTCAACAATACGTCTGTACGTGAAGAAAAGCGTTTGTTAGATTCCAGGATGATTTATGGCTTTTATCCTGAGGTTATTAATCAGTCCTCACAAGCTGTTGAAATTTTGGGGGAATTGACAAGTAGTTATTTATACAAAGATATTCTAACACTGGACCAAGTAAGGAAACCAGTTATTTTACAAAAACTCTTGTTGGCGTTGGCACTACAAGTAGGTTCGGAGGTTACTTTTAATGAATTGGGAAATACTGTTGGGATAGATAAAGAAACAGCGGAAAAGTATATTGACCTTTTGGAAAAAAGTTTTGTCATATTTAAACTCAATTCGTTCAGCAGGAATATGCGAAGGGAGATAAAAAAAGGAAAAAAAATATATTTTTGGGACAATGGTGTTCGGAATGCAATCATCAATAATTTCAATTCATTGCCATTGAGGGGTGATATTGGAGCCCTTTGGGAAAATTTTATCCTGAGTGAGCGAATGAAGTTTCTGCATTACAATCGCATCAATTCCCATTCCTACTTTTGGAGGACAACGACTGGAATGGAGCTGGATTGGTTGGAGGAAAGGGCCGGTGTAATACATGCCTTTGAGGCAAAGTGGAATCCTAACCGAAGGGCTTCACTGCCTTCCGGTTTTTTGAAAAACTACCCAGATACGGTCTATCAAACAGTCAGTCCAGATAATTATATGGATTTTCTTTTGTTGACCCAATAGAGCTTTATTAGAAATTATGGCCTTTAACTGAAAATCCTGTTTTTGCTGCATTTTTTTAATCCCAAAAAATTCGGGAAAAATGAGCTGCTTTTTCTGATGGAAGATTACCGGAGGCCTTCAAGTTGCTGCTTTTTGGACAATTTCTTTGGTCTAAACCGGATGAAAGAAGACCGATATTTTTGTGAATAAAAGAAAGTCCGATTAGCTTTACCTTTGACTTATGGAAAACTGGATCGAAGGCCTGAATGAAATCATAGCAT
>DAIPZN010000010.1:0-62707 GCA_036782195.1 Cyclobacteriaceae bacterium
GTTAAAAATAGAATCCATATTGCTAGAAAGCTTCTGAAAGACGATCTACACGTGTACAAGCACAGAAATTAATATGCCAATAAATAAGATAGTCCTGGTTATAGGGTCTGGATTTGCCGGACTTTCAGCTGCGACACATTTAGCTCATATGGGCTATGAAGTTACCATTTTGGAAAAGAACAATACCCCCGGCGGAAGAGCAAGAAAGTTCGAAACCGAGGGTTTTGTATTTGATATGGGTCCAAGTTGGTATTGGATGCCTGATGTATTCGAAACCTATTTCGGCCATTTCGGCAAAAAGCCCGCTGACTACTATGACCTCATTCGGCTTGACCCATCTTACCGCGTTGTTTTTGGCCAAACGGATCTTCAAGACATACCTGCAGATCTCAATGCACTGAGTGCCCTACTTGAAGAATTTGAAGCTGGTGCCGGAAAACAGCTTGAAGCTTTTCTAAAGCAATCTGCTTATAAATATAAAGTAGGCATCCAGGATTTAGTCTATAAACCAAGCAGGTCTCTGACTGAATTTGCCAGTCCATCGCTATTGTTGGACATGATCCGGATGGATATTTTCCAATCCATGTCCAAACACATCAGGAAGTATTTTAAATCTGATAAGATTATCAGACTTATGGAATTCCCAGTGCTTTTCCTAGGCGCAACAGCTGAACGCATTCCGGCACTCTATAGTCTTATGAATTATGCAGACATCGCATTAGGCACTTGGTATCCAATGGGTGGGATGTTCAAAATCATTGAAGGAATGGTAAGTCTTGCCAAAGAAAAAGGTGTAAAGGTCCAACTAGAAGCAGAAGTAGACCAAATCCTTGTTTCATCTGGAAAAGCTACTGGCGTAAAATTAAAATCAGGTGAAATAATGTCTGCTGACATCATTGTAGCCGGCGCAGATTACCATCATGTGGATCAGGTACTTCTTGAACCACAATACAGAAATTATAATACCAACTATTGGAATAAAAGAGTCATGGCACCTTCAAGCTTGCTCTTTTATCTAGGAATAGACAAAAAAATCCCTAACCTCCGGCATCATAACCTGTTTTTCGATGAGCCACTCGGACCACATGCAGATGCAATTTATACAAATCCAAGATGGCCTGAAAAACCGCTGTTCTATGTTTCCGCCCCATCCGTAACTGACTCCTCAGTAGCGCCACAGGGAAAAGAAAACCTGTTTTTGTTGATTCCTCTTGCGCCAGACCTTGAAGATACTGAGGAAATGCGTGAAAAATATTTCCATATCATCATGGAAAGGCTTGAAGCAGTCACTGGAGAAGCCATCCGTGATCATATCGTTTACAAACGCTCCTATGCGCACACAGACTTTAAAGCGGATTATCATGCCTTCAAGGGGAATGCTTATGGACTTGCCAATACATTGACGCAAACAGCAATCCTTAAACCTTCCCTTAAAAACAAAAAAATTGATAATTTATATTATACAGGTCAGCTCACTGTGCCTGGACCTGGTGTGCCACCAAGCTTAATTTCGGGTCAAGTTGTGGCTAACGAAGTCCATAAAGAAAACAAATTCTAAAAAAAATTGTATATTAAAAAGTATGGATAGCAAAGCCCTATATGACCAAACTACGCTAGAGTGCAGTAAAATCATCACACAAAGGTACAGCACCAGCTTCTCCCTTGGCATCAGGACCCTTGCCAAAAAATACCATGCGCCCATTTATGCCATTTATGGTTTTGTCAGATACGCAGACGAAATCGTAGACACCTTTCATGATCAAGACAAAAAATCTTTGTTAGACCAATTCAGCAAAGATACTTATGTGGCTATCGAAAAAAAGATAAGCCTCAATCCAGTCCTCCATGCCTTTCAACTAATTGTCAATAAGTTTCAAATAGATTTAGATCTTATTGCTGCATTTCTTAAAAGCATGGAAATGGATCTTGATTTTACCAAGTACGATGATTCCCGCTATCATGAATATATTTATGGATCAGCAGAAGTCGTCGGATTGATGTGTCTGAAAGTTTTTTGTGAAAACAACAGCCAACAGTATAACGAGTTGAAACACGCAGCCTGTAAACTTGGAGCGGCATTTCAAAAGGTTAATTTCCTCAGGGATATAAAAAGTGATTTTGAAGAAAGAGGCAGGGTATACTTTCCAGATGTCAATTATCATGCCTTTGATGAAAAAGCAAAACACCTTATTGAAGAGGATATTCAAAAGGACTTTGATGAGGCATTTTTGGGAATAAAAAAACTGCCGGCTGGAGCTAAGGCGGGTGTAATGGTAGCTTACCTTTACTACCAAAAACTATTCGATAAAATCAAGAATGTATCTCCCAAAATCATAACCCAACAACGTATAAGAATACCAAATGCAAGGAAAATATCACTTTTGATAAGTACCTACTTTGGGATAAAAATCGGAATTGTATAATCCTAAAATCTCATTTACAGAAATAAACAAATCCCTAAAACCCAATAAAACAATTCTAATATTGAGATGTTATAAGCCTATGCTAAATCTTAAAGTAAATATTGATCAACAGTCTGGTTTCTGCTTCGGAGTTGTTTATGCCATAGAAATGGCTGAAGAAATTCTGGACGAACAGGGCTATTTATATTGCTTAGGAGATATCGTCCATAATGACGAAGAAGTAGCTAGACTTAACAGAAAAGGTCTAAGAATAATAGATCATGAAGAACTCCAGACACTAAAGAACGAAAAAGTCCTGATCAGGGCGCATGGAGAACCTCCTTCAACCTATCAACTGGCAATTGAAAATAATCTAACATTAATAGATGCAAGCTGTCCTGTAGTACTTAAACTCCAAAACAGGATCAAAAACTCCTTCGATAAATCCGAGACCATTTACATTTATGGGAAGCATGGTCATGCTGAAGTCATTGGACTTCTAGGGCAGACCAACAATAAGGCGGTAGTCTTTCAAGATATCTCCGAACTTGATATTCCGAGCCTTCCAAAAAACCTCACTTTATACAGTCAGACTACAAAAAGCACTGACAAGTTTTATGAAATCAATAGAATCCTTGAAGATAATGGCATCACTGTCAATACAAATGATACCATCTGTAGACAGGTATCCAATCGGGACAAGGAGTTAAGGAGCTTTGCTGAAAAATTTGATAAGATTATTTTTGTAAGTGGAACAAAGTCCTCAAATGGAAAAGTACTCTATAATGTCTGCAAAGAGCGGAATCCTTATACATTTTTTATATCCAATGCTGCGCAAGTGCAGCAGGAATGGTTTAATCCAGGTGATTCGGTAGGAATTTGTGGGGCAACATCTACTCCGATGTGGCTTATGGAAGAGGTCAAGGAAAGAATAAGTCAGTTTTAAGGCTGCACCAATACTCGGTAAGAATCATACAGTATCATAATGTCTTCTACATAGGTCACCGCAAGATGACCTTTGGCATATCCACTTTTTACAACGGGATCATTATAAACTTCAGGATCTGATTTCATTTTCAGGAAATGGGCAACATTATCCCAAGTCTGGGAGTTTTTACCATACTTTAATGCAAGTCTCCAGGCATCTTCTAAATGGCCATGGCCAATATTATAAGATGCCAAAATAAATTTGATCCTCTCATTACTTTCAGGCACACGTTCTTTCCAAAATTTGTCAAGATATTTGAGGTAATTCACCCCTCCCATCAGACTCTCTAAAGGATCATTTGGATTGTCTACCCCAAACCGCTCCAAAGTCACAGGCATCAACTGCAATAATCCAACAGCACCCGCATAAGAAGTGGCCGAAGTGTCAAATTTGGATTCTTTATAGACCAAGGAGGCCAACAAACGCCAGTCCCATCCCAGTTGATCAGCACCTTTTTTGATCAACTCGTCAAATTGGCTAATCTGATTTCCTGCAAGTGATGAATATGGTGAATTGCTACGGAAATAAGAATTTTTGCTATTTTGAAAATATTTGGCATACAGGGTATTGATGTAGCCAGAAGATTTGTTTTTTTCGACCCAATCATTAATTGCATGTCTAAGGTCCGGAGCATTTTTACGAACAGCCCAAGCGACATCTGACTTGCCACTGGTTTCAAAATCCACGTCTAGCTCATCAAAATATGTTGCGTTAACCAAGCCAGCCACTCGATCAATCACGGAGTAACCGATATCACCTTTGAGTAACCTATTTACAAAATATTCATTATCGCCTCGTTCTTCCACTATATCAAATGATACTCCATACTCTTCTTGAAGTTTCAACAGCTGAGATTTATATACCGCATCCTGTCTGATATTGATTGTTTTTCCATCAAGTTCGTTTACAGATCTAATAGGTTGCTGATTTTTACGTTGAAGCAAGACGGTCCCCATTTTACCAAGTGGTTCAGAAAAAGCGGCGAATTGCATTCTTTCCTCATTCACCTCAAGGTTCATGGCAATTATATCCGCCTTTCCGACATTCAATAAATAAAAAGCCTCTTGTAAATCAGACTTCACAATCAAATGGAGCTTAACCCCCAAAGCATTTGAAAGATTCCTGAGCATTTCGAATTCATAGCCCATTCTTCTGCCTCGATAAATATAATAGCTAGTCGATGAATTGTCTACTATGGCACGGATATAGCCTCTTTTGACGATGTCATCCAAATCCAATGCAACTGGATTTTCCCAATAATTGGTTACAACCTTCTCCCTCTCAAAAAATGTACACTGTACACCAAACAGGGCAAAAAGCATTACAGTGAATATTATGGTGGCTACTTTTTTCATAAGAATAGTCCGACTGATTCTAACGGATCAAATCGGACTAGGTTCTATCAAATTATGTACCACATTTTTAATGGTGTAAAAAGGTAAATATACCGTATGAAAAATAAGGTAAAAATGTTAATCCATTAATTGTCAAACGCTATTCTAGATTTAGCCGGAACTGTTTTTCTCCACCTTGAAAATAAATTCTTCCGGAAAGACGCATCAATTCAATTTCCATCTCTTTGATGTTGTAAATAGCAGTAAGAAGCCTATTTTCAGCTGTCAACAGATTTAGCTGTGCATCCCTAAACTGCAAGTAATCGGAGATCCCCAATTTGAATCTCTCAAGAGCAATATCAGCACTTTCAATAGCAGTTTTATAATTGGAGTTTTCAATATCCAAAAGTTTAAGATTAGTATTGTAAGTATTGTATGCTCTCTCAATATCAGACACCATCTGTATTTCCAGGTCTTTCAGCGCATATTCCGCATTAAGCTTTTGGACTTTGGCATTCTGGATTCTTCTGTTCAAAGTAAATCCACTGAACAGATTCAAAGATGCTGTCAAGCCATAATTAAAACCACTTCTTTGATTGAGCAAAAGAAAACCTGCCTGTGAAGTAAATGTATTGTTGTTGTACGCTGCATTTAAATTGATTTGGGGTAATCTTTGCGCTTGTGTCTCTTTCAATGCCAAATAAGCCGCATTTTCCTCCCTTTGAGTAACCAGAAACTCTTTGTTGTTGAGATATGCATTTTCCAAAAGATCTTCCAATAACAGGTTTTGACCGACCATCAGGGTATCTCTGACCTCAAACTTATCTTCTGGTTTGAACGCTAACAGCTCGTTGAGATTAATTCTGGCATTTTTGATCACAAGCTCCTGATTGGTCAATTGGGACAAATCTGCGTTGTAATCAACTTGGGCCGTCAAAAAGTCACTTCTGCCGGCACCGCCTAATTCATATCTTGCTTTGGTAATATCCAACCTTGCTTGGGAAAGGTCCAATGTAGTCTTGAGGAAATTGAAGCGCTGAAGCTCCAAAACCAATCTGAAATAAGCAGATGAGATGGTAGCAACGGTATTTTCTATCAGAACTTTAGCTTCTAATTCACTAATTTCTGCCAATTTACCCAATAACCTGATCGAGTAAATGGTCTCTGGCCTAAAACCATAAAACCCTACAAAAGAATAATTTTGATTCTCTGTGGCAGCTCCTGCAATTTGAATGATCTGATCCGGGTTGTTTTGGAACTTCTGACTTACATCTTCTTTATTGAACGTATTCAGATAATTGGCAGTAAGTGTAGGCATAAAAAAACTACCCACACCTATCCTTACGTTTCTTTCCGCTATGTCTACATTATTTTGCGCAATTTTAATCCCATAATTCCGCTCAAGACCCAATATAACTGCCTTTTCAAGGTCCAGTCTTTCTAATTCTTGTGCATAAGTAGACACTCCTGTACAAATCAGGAGTACCAGTGTTACAAAGTTCTTTTTCATCAGACTCTAGCTAATCTTCCTTTTTTGGATGTCAGGAATGTATATACTGCTGGTATTACAAATAATGTCAAAATGGTGGAGAAGGCAAGACCTCCAATTACAGCAACTCCCATGGGCACACGGCTCTCCGCTCCCGCACCTAAGGCAAGTGCTATTGGAAGAATCCCCAATATCGTAGACAAACTGGTCATGAGAATCGGCCTAAATCTTGCACCTGCAGCGCCCAATATTGCCTCATCTATAGACATCCCCTGTGCTTTTCGCTGGTTTGCAAATTCCACGATCAGAATTCCATTCTTGGTTACCAACCCGATCAACATAATGATCCCGATCTGACTGAAGATATTGAGTGTGAAGTCAAACAGCCAGAGCGAAAACAATGCACCGAAAAGAGCGAGTGGCACGGTAAACATGATGGTCAAAGGATCAAGGAAACTTTCGAATTGAGCTGAAAGCACCAAGTATATGAGGATCAAAGCAAACAAGAATGCAAAAATCAAGCTATTGGAGCTCTCTCTAAATTCCTTGGAAAGACCAGCCACATCTGTACTGAAAGATTCATCTAGAACCTCGTCAGCTATCCGGTCCATTTCATCCAGTCCTGCACCAATGGTATAGCCAGGAGCTAATCCTGCAGAAACTGTGGCACTGACAAATCTATTGAACCTGTATAGTTGGGGTGGGGTACTCTTTTCTTTGATGGTCACCAGATTGTCCAACTGAACAAGCTGACCATTCTCTGCGCGAACATACAACATTCTAAGATTTACAGGCTCGTTTCGGTCTTCCAACTGCATCTCGCCTACTACTTGATATTGTTTGCCATTCATAATGAAATAAGCAAATCGCTGACCTGAATAAGAAAGCTGCAGAGTTCTTGCAATTTCTTGAACGGATATGCCAACATTTCTTGCCTTTTCTCTATCGATTTCAACTTCTATCTCAGGCTTTGTGAATTTCAGGTTGATATCCGAAAAACTGAATATCTCACTTTGACCTACTTTATCCATAAATGGAGGAATTGCTTCTTTGAGCTTTTCCAATGTTGGTGCCTGAATCACATATTGAACCGGAAGCCCACCCCTACGGTCACCAATAGATTGCGGTTGCGTGACAAAAGCCCTCACTGCTGAATATTTTCTGACCATTCCGGATACTTGATTGAAAATTTCCTGTTGGCTTCTTTCCCTTTCAGATGCATCTTTTAGAATAAGCCTCAAGAACCCAGTGTTGGTACTTGCTGTACCAAATCCAGGAGAAGTCACTGTAATTAGCCCTTCCCGTTCTTCTTCCGGAATTTCTTTCCTAAAGTCGACCAGCATTTCGTCAAGGACGTTGTCCATATAACCAAATGTGGCTCCTTCGGGTCCGCTCAAGTTTACCCGCATTTCACCTCGATCTTCAACTGGGGCGAGTTCTGTCGGGATGATATTGAACAATTGATATATTCCGAAACCCATCAAAACAATCAGCAAAAAGGCCACCCAGCGAAATTTCATGAATCCGTTCAGGGCACTTTCATATTTCTCATTGAGCCAAACAAACCCCGGTTCGGTAAATCTATAGATCCAATTCTGTTTTTCTCTTTTCTTCAGCAGCTTAGAGCTCAGCATGGGCGTCATCGTCAATGCCACAAAAGAAGAAATGATCACTGCTCCCGCCACGACTATCCCAAATTCTCTGAAAAGTCTGCCTGTTGTTCCTGTTAGGAAAATAACTGGTAAGAATACCGCAGCAAGGGCAACTGTGGTAGCAATAACTGCAAAGAAAATCTCTTCCGCACCCTTTTCTGCAGCTGCATCAGGATTTTCACCTTTTTCAATCCTTGTATATATATTTTCCAATACCACAATGGCATCATCCACAACCAACCCAATTGAGAGTACTATTCCCAATAGGGTGAGGACGTTGATTGAGAAGTCCATGATGTACATGATGAAAAATACCCCAATCAGAGAAATAGGGATTGTCAATACTGGTATAAAGGTGGTCCTCCAATCTCTAAGGAAAATAAAGATGATCAATACCACTAGGATAAAAGCTACCAATATTGTCTCCTGAACTTCCTTGATGGAATTACGGATAAACTTGGTTGAGTCGAATCCTATTCCGACTTTGATATCATCTGGAATGTCTTTTTTGATAAATTCCAACCTGCGGTAAAACTCATCCACAATTTCGATGTTGTTGGATCCTGGCAGGGGTACCAACACTACTCCCACCATTGGTATACCGTCACGCTTCAATACCGTGCGTTCGTTTAATGCCGCAAGCTCTGCTTTACCTATATCCTGAAACCGGACAATATTGTTTTGATCTTCTTTGATGATCAGTTCATTGAATTCCTGTGGAGAGCTCAATCGGCTTTTGGTCCTCACGGAAAGCTCAATAGCTGAGCCCTCTATCCTACCAGATGGAAGTTCAACGTTTTCGCTTTGTACTTTATTCAACACATCTAAGGGAGTAATTCCATAAGAAGCCATTTTGAGTGGATCCATCCGCATCCGGATAGCATATCGCTTCTCGCCCCATATCTGTACTGTACTGACCCCAGGAATGGTCTGAAGTCTTTCTCGAAATATATTATTCGCAATGTCTGAAATCTCCAAAAGGCTTCTTGAATCACTTTGGACATTCAAGAATACGATTGGCTGTGAATCTGCATCAGCTTTTGACACTACTGGAGGTTCGGTATCAGGAGGTAAATTCCGCTGTGCGCCTGACACTTTATCACGTACGTCATTGGCAGCGGCCTCTAAATCTGCACCCACATCGAATTCAACAGTGATGTTGCTTGTACCATCATTACTTGTAGAGGTGAGTGACTTGATACCAGCTATCCCATTGATTGCTTCCTCCAAAGGCTCTGTAATCTGTGCCTCAATGACATCTGCATTGGCACCGACATAAGCAGTCCTAACATTAATGATAGGCGGGTCAACACTGGGGAATTCCCTTACTCCCAACAAGGAAATACCGATCAGACCAAAGAGCATGATGGTAAGGGAAAGGACTATGGCCAATACGGGCCTTCTGATACTGATTGTGGAAAGACTCGACATGATCAGTTTATTTTATTGTATGCTACTGGCATTCCTGCTCTCACTTGCAACACTCCGGTGCTCAATACGAGGTCACCTTCTTTCAACCCATTCACGATTTGAACTTGCGTGTCCGTACGGGTACCGATTGTCACTTTTCTCTCTTCCACAGTATTGTCAGCTTTCACGACATAAAGCTTGTAGCCACTCAATTCAGGAATTACAGACTCCGCTGGGACGAGTAATGCATTCTCCTCCACCCCGAGTACATACTTGATCCTGACAAACATGCCCGGCAAAAATTTCCTGTCTCTATTGGGACTTTCTGCTCTGATCCTTAGGGTCCTTGTACCTGCGTCAATGGTAGGTTCGTAAGCATACACCCTTCCTTCATATTCCTCTCCTGAGGCATCATTGGAAAAATATATTTTCGAGCCAAGCTTGACAGCATTGGCATAACGTTCAGGAATTGAAAATTCGATTTTAATAGGATCAATATTGACTATGCTGACAATAGGGTCATTAACTCCTATCACACTACCTTCGGAAATCTGCCTGAGGCCTAGCACACCATCAAAAGGTGCACGGACCACAGTTTTTGCAAGTTGAACCTCAATCAGCTTCAAATCCGAAAGGTTTGTATTGAATTGATTGAGAACTATATCATATTCTTCTTGGCTGATGGCTTCTTTTGCAAGCAATTGTTTCTGCCTGTTTTCCTGACTTTCAAAAAGCTTTTTGGTAAACTCCAGTTTTTGATATTGTGCACGCAATTCATCATCATTCAAATAGACCAAAGGTGTTCCTTTTTTTACAAATTCGCCTTCTCTAAAAGCAATTTTGGTTACAAGGCCTGAGACCTCAGGACGAAGGTTTACAGTTTCATTAGGATTGACAGTACCAGTGATGTTGAGGTTATTTTCCAGACGCGCTGGACGTACTTCTACAACATTGACGGGTAAAGGTTGCCCACCTTGTCCCCCTCCTCCTGGCCCACCTGAGCCTCCAGATCCAGGGGCCTTGTCTCCCGAATTGAAATTATCCCAACGGGGATATAGAAAAATTACAGCTATTGTGAATGCGATAGCACCAATTAAAAGGAATTTGGTTTGTTTTTTCATTATGGGTTGTCGAATACTACTTCGAGTGATTTAATTTTGCTCTTTTAGAAATTGAAGGGACAATTCATTGAATTTTTCGGGCTGTTCAACATTTACCACATGCCCACATGCTTTGACAATATTCAGAATGGAAAGTTTATGTTCCTTCACGATTTTTTTAACAGATTCCAAAAACATCAAATCTTCTTCTCCCATAATGTAGAGAGTGGGGATAGCTATATCCCTTTCCTTAAAACATTTAAGTATAGGGTTGATGTCCTTAGTCAGTTTAAACCATCTGATAAATTCTTTCTGACAAAGTCTTTTTGCCTCTCGAATGAAAAGATTACGGGATTCAGCATGGTGCCTTCGCGGCATGATAATCCAGGCAAATAGCTTATAAAGCCACATGTATGGAATGATACTTTTGAAGGTATTGCCCAAGACGACCAACAGGCGTGAAGTGAAATTTAACCGAGTCACTGCACCCGCCAATACCAAGGATTTCACACGCTGAGGTTCCATCTCCGCCAGTTGCCTAGCTAGTATAGTCCCCAATGAAACCCCCATTAAATGTGCCGGAGGAATCTTAAGGTGCTCCAACACCTCAATTATATCTCTAGTAACTGCCTCAAAAGTGTAGCGTTCCTTCCAGATATTCCGCAGCGAACCAGCTGACTTACCATGTCCCCTTAAATCAATTAACAACAAGTTGAACTCCTTCTTGAATTCCCTGACTTGCTTGAACCATATAGAGGAAGAACCACCTGCTCCATGGATCAATACAATCCACTCTTTACTGCTAGGATGCCTGTAAGTTTTATAATACAACATGTTGCTGTTCATCTTTCACCACAGTATAACCCAATGCAGAGCAGAATGGTTGTCAATCCGAAAGCTAACTACTAAACTCCCGCCTTAGAAGTAAAATAAATACAGGTGGCATTTGCTGAATATCAATGGTCAAAACTATAAATAGCAAAAAGCAGGGTTTTTGAACCCTGCTTTTTCATTAATTAATCATAGAATATTGATTTCACTGTTACAATTTTCTTTTGATGAAATCAGTCATCAACTGATACAAGTGCCAAGTGGTATTCCCGCCAGATATTCCGTGGTTTCTGTTGGGATAAAACATTGTCTCAAACTGCTTGTCAGCTTTGATTAAGGCATCAGCTAGATCTACAGCATTCTGGAAATGGACATTGTCATCTCCTGTTCCATGGATCAATAGCAGGTTACCTTTCAGTTTGTTGACATGAGTAATTGGACTATTGTCATCATATCCAGACGGGTTCAGCTGAGGTGTCTGCAGATATCTCTCGGTATAAATTGTATCGTAATATCTCCAAGTAGTCACCGGTGCTACGGCAATGGCTGATTTGAATACATCGTTACCCTTCATTAAAGCGAGTGAGGACATGTACCCTCCATAAGACCAACCCCAAATACCAATGCGAGAAGCATCTACATATGACATGGATGCAAGATGTTTCGCTCCTGCAATTTGATCTTCCGTTTCAAATTTACCCAAATTGGCATAAGTAACATGTTTGAAGTCTCTACCTCTTGCACCAGTGCCCCTATTGTCGATACAGGCAACAATATATCCTTCTGATGCCAAATGCTGATGCCACCAATCTCTGGTACCACCCCAGGCATTGGTCACATTTTGGGATCCCGGACCTCCGTATACATACATCAAAACTGGATATTTTTTCGCAGGGTCAAAATCAGCAGGTTTGATCATATAGCCATTGAGGCTGGTACCGTCAATCGTATTAAAGCTGAAAAACTCCTTTGGACTGTAGGCATAGGAAGTGAGCTTTTGCTTCAATTCTGCATTGTCTTCCAATACTTTTACAAGCTTGCCTGCGGCAGTGTTCAATGTAACTTGAAGGGGGGTATTGGCATCGGTAAAGTTGGCTATGTAATATTTAAAATCCCTGCTCATATTAATGGAGTGGGTTCCTTTTTGAGGTGTCAGCAGCTTTTTTCCTTTGCCATCCATGTTGATGACATAGAGATTTCTTTCTAGTGGAGAAACTTCTGTGGATACGTAGTATATCTTTTTTGCCTGTTCATCAATGCCAATAAGGTTAGTGACCTCCCAATTGCCGCTAGTGATCTGTCTGATCAACTTTCCGTCATTCCCATGATGATAGATATGCTTAAATCCATCTTGCTCAGAGGTTCGTATAAAACCTTGGTTTTTTTCAAGAAAACGAAAGTCATCATTGTAGTCCAGATCTACATAAGTTTTGGCTTCTTCCTTTACCACCACCTTGCTTTGGCCGCTATTTGCATCAGCATACATGAGATCAATTGCATTCTGCAACCTGTTGACTCTCAAAAACGCCAGGTTATTGGAGCTGTTGGCCCAGTAGATTCTTGGAAGGTAAATATCCTTATCCTGCCCAGCATCCACCTTCACTGTGTTGCCACTGCTAAGGTCAAAAATATGGATACTCACTTCTGCATTTTTTTCACCTGCTTTGGGATATTTAAAGCGGTAATCTTCAGGATAAAGTTTGCCCCAGGTCTGCATGTTGAATTCTGGGACCTGGGTTTCATCAAATCTGATAAAAGCTATTTTCTTGCCATCTGGTGACCACTCAAAAGCCTTAGCCATGGAAAATTCTTCTTCATAAACCCAATCTGCCGCACCATTAATGATTTTATTCCATTCGCCGTCCTGCGTTACTTGAATCAGATTTTTGTCAGTCAATCCCAAAACAAACAAGTTGTTGTCTTTGACAAATGCGACCTTATCATTGTCAGGAGAAAGGGTAGCATACATGATTTTCTGTCCATCCATCAATTGCTGAGCAGTACCCGTTTTCAAATCCACTACATGAAAAATCCCCTTGCTTGATCTTCTATAAATGCTCTCAACTTCAGAAGCAACCAAAGCTTTGGTTTCATCAGGATTAAAAGCATAACTGGTAAAATTAATACCCAACTTCCCACCATCTATCAGTACTCCTGATTCTTCACCAGTGGCCACATTGATTTTTACGACTTTAGGTCCTAAAGGTCCCCTTTGTAGCGCACTGTAAAATTGCCCGTCTTTCATCCAATTGATCCCATAAATGGATTTTTGGGCAAATACATGATGTTTGAAAACATCCTCAAGGCTCACCTTTTTGGATTGGGCATCGGCAGTGGCTATTGTCCAACACGCCAAAACAATAATTGCAATTAATCTCTGAAAACGCATATGCTATATTTTTAGGGTGGCCAAAGATATAAAAACCCACCGTACTTGAAAACAAGACAATTACTGTTGGTTCAAACATTCTGGCAATCACAAGTAATCACTATGTTTGGAAGGATTTTAGAGGTCTTGGAAAAATGTTTTTGGATGTTGGCTTAGGTTAGTCCTCTAATTTTTTTTAATTCGGGAATTGAACGTTCGCCCTATGAAGAAAAAAATCGCATTGGTCACAGGTGGGTATACCGGTGAATCTGTAGTGTCCCTTAAAAGTGCAGCAGTCGTAGAAAAACAGCTGGACCAAAGCTTATATGAAATATATAAAATTTTAATTTACAAAGGCAATTGGTACCACGAAACACCGGATGGAAAGCAAATGCCTGTAGATCTCAATGATTTTTCAATTACTGTCAATGAAAGGAAAATAAAATTTGACGGTGTTTTCAATATTCTGCACGGCTCCCCAGGTGAAGACGGTAAACTGGCTGGATATTTTGACATGATAGGCTTACCATACACTACCTGTGATCCTTTGACCTCTGCCATCACCATGAACAAAGGGTACACCAAAGCCATTGTCCAAGACATCCCTGATCTGCATGTCGCCAAATCAGTTCAACTTTTTGACAACAAAGCCAGCCATGCGGAAATGCTACTTCATGAACTCAAATTACCCCTTTTCGTCAAACCCAACAATGGAGGCAGCAGCATTGGAATGAGCAAAGTGAAAGAAGCCAAGGCGCTTCAAGAGGCTCTTGACAAAGCTTTTGCTGAAGATAATCAGGTACTAGTGGAAGAATTTGTTTCAGGTAGGGAGTTTTCAATTGGGGTGTTTGCTGCTAAGGGCGAAATAACCGTACTGCCTGCCACAGAAATCATCAGTAGTAAGGAGTTCTTTGATTTTGAAGCCAAGTATTCCCCAGGTGTTTCTGAAGAAATTACACCCGGTCGGATGACAAAGGAGGAAGTAGAAAGGGTAAATAATATCATTCCCAAGATCTATCAAAAACTGAATTGCAAAGGAGCTGTACGGGTAGATTATTTTCTTGAGCACCAAACAGGCAACTTTTACTTTATTGAGATCAACACCGTGCCGGGACAAACAGAAACCAGCCTCATTTCCCAACAGGTGAGGGCAAAGGGTATAGATACAACAGATTTTTATACCATGCTCATAGAGGAGATGTTCTGTTAAACGACAAAAGACTGCTCCTGCAGTCTTTTGTTTTAGGCAATTTGGATACTATAGCTTATAAGTTAAAAGCCCTTTTGATTTTATCTACATAGTCTAACTTTTCCCAAGTAAACAGCTCCACATCTAAGTTCAAAGTTTTTCCATCTGGAGTTCTAAAGGTCTTGTTGACAACTTCATTCGTCCTTCCCATATGGCCGTAAGCTGCTGTTTCTTGATAAATCGGATTACGGAGTTTCAATCGCTGTTCTATGGCATAAGGTCTCATATCAAAAAGCGATTCTATTTTTTTGGCAATTTCTCCGTCTTTCATGTCTACTTTTGCTGTTCCATAAGTATTGACATAAATCCCCATTGGCTTGGCCACGCCTATGGCGTAAGAAACCTGAACTAACATTTCGTCCGCTACTCCAGCTGCTACCATGTTTTTGGCAATGTGTCTGGTGGCATATGCAGCAGATCGGTCAACTTTAGAAGGATCTTTACCCGAAAATGCACCTCCTCCATGAGCTCCTTTGCCTCCATAGGTATCTACTATGATTTTCCTACCGGTAAGACCAGTATCACCATGGGGACCTCCAATGACAAATTTGCCAGTAGGATTGATGTGGTAGGTGATCTCATCTGTAAATAACTTTTGGATGTTTTCATCCAATTGTGCCTTTACCCTTGGGATAAGCAGATTGATGATGTCTGATTTAATCTTCGCCAGCATAGCAGACTCTTCGTCAAAATCATCATGCTGGGTAGACACCACAATCGCATCAATGCGCTGTGGCTGATTATCATCACTATATTCTATGGTAACCTGAGCTTTCGAGTCCGGGCGGAGATAGGTTATTTCTTTCATCTCTCTCCTCATTGCAGCGAGTTCCTGCAATATCCGGTGTGACAAATCCAAAGCTAGCGGCATGAAGTTTTCTGTTTCTCTTGTAGCATAACCGAACATCATACCCTGGTCACCTGCACCTTGTTCCTCGGGATGGCTACGGTCCACACCTTGATTGATATCAGGTGATTGCTCATGAATGGCCGACAAGACCCCACATGAATTGGCTTCAAACATGTACTCGCTTTTGGTATAGCCGATCTTTTGAATAACATTCCTGGCTATTTGCTGCACATCAAGATAGGTTTCAGATTTGACTTCACCGGCCAGTATGACCTGGCCTGTGGTTACCAAAGTTTCACATGCTACTTTGGATCGTGGATCAAAAGCCAAAAAATTATCAATCAAAGCATCTGAAATCTGGTCTGCAACTTTATCAGGATGACCCTCAGATACTGATTCTGAAGTAAATAAATAGGGCATATAATTAAATTCTTTAACGCTTTTTGAATAAGTTGGTAAAATTAAGGTTATATGGGTGAAAAAAAAATCAGCTCCACTATTATAAGAAACCAGCTTCTTTATTTCCAGATAATATTCATTACCAATTGTCCAGACCTAGTAACTTCCGTCCTAAGGCAGAAAGTTCAGCAACAGGGTTTTTCTTTTCTCTGCCTGTTGGATCACCAGGAAAGGCATATCCCTTCATGGGCGATCTGTTTTTCCAGGAACTGATCCTCCAAGCCTTCAATTCCTCATCGGACTCTGCAGCAGGAAACATGGATAAATATTGGGCAATTCTTACTTGACCAGATAAATTAGGCCGGATTCCATGGGGCAGCAGACTGTTGAATATCAAAAGATCTCCGGCTGTCAATGGTACTTTTTTTATTTCAAATCCAGTAACATCAGGCCTAAATTTGTCTCTATTGGCTGGTTGTGCTGTTTTCCAAACTTCATAATCCCGGTAAAGCTGGGGAACACATTGGAAACCACCCATTTCAGGATCCACTTGATCTGACAAGGCCAAAACCCCCTGAACGTTTTGAGGTTTGGTGTCAGGGTCATAGTCCCAGTGAATAAAACCCTCATAGCGATAACCTTCCTTGATCGGGAAATTCAGATTAGCCCTATCTATACTTACCCAAAGCCTATCTGTATGCCAGATATCTGTAAAAGCCTCGTAAATCTTTTGGGTTTGTCTATTGTCCCAAAGGAACTGATGGTTGTAAATTTCAACCATTCCAGTATTCACCAATTCTTTCATTTCCATTTCAGGAACAGTCTGCACATACCATGTTTCAGGGTTTTTTGGGTCTTTTCCTTCATAGACCCATAGGTAGTCTGCCAACTTCTTGGCCTGTTCTTTAGGTATTGCGTTTTTGACAACCACATAACCTTCCTTTACCCAATGATCCCAATCCTCCCTGCTGAGGATTTTCAAGCCCGAAGGAGGCATAAACAACTCTTTCCCATGTATAGGAATTACAGCTTCAACTGTCTTGGGTACATTAAAGGCATTGGGATCCATAGAGCTCAATTTTAATTATAAGTTACAATTTCATCTCTTAGCTTACAACCTTTGATCTATTCCGAAGTGAAAACAACATTCACCTCAGACATCTTCCCAATCCCATTAGAATCCTTAACTTTGCCTAACTTCACCAATACAGGGTTCCCATGAATGAAAGGTATATGCAGCGGGGTGTTTCCGCTTCCAAAGAGGATGTTCACCAGGCTATTTCCAATCTGGATAAAGGACTTTTCCCCAAGGCTTTTTGTAAAATAGTTGCTGATACCCTTGGCAATGATCCAGAGTATTGTAACATCATGCATGCAGACGGAGCAGGGACAAAATCCTCATTGGCATACATGTATTGGAAAGAAACGGGTGATCTGAGCGTTTGGAAAGGTATTGCACAAGATGCCATCATCATGAATACTGATGATTTACTATGTGTAGGAGCAGTCAACAATATCTTGGTCTCTTCAACTATTGGTAGAAATAAAAATTTAATCCCCGGAGAAGTAGTATCAGCCATCATAAATGGAACTGAAGAAGTACTACAAATGCTGAGAGACCATGGTGTAAACGTGGTTTTGACAGGGGGCGAAACGGCAGATGTTGGAGATTTGGTTCGCACTGTAATTGTCGACAGCACAGTAACATGTAGAATGCGTAGAGATGAAATCATTTCCAATGAGAAGATCAAAGCAGGAGATGTTATTGTCGGTTTAGCTTCATTTGGTCAAGCGACTTATGAGAACTTTTACAATGGTGGTATGGGAAGTAATGGGCTTACTTCTGCAAGACACGATGTTTTCAACAAAGTCCTCAAATCAAAATATCCAGAAAGCTTTGATGCAGCTGTACCCGACGATCTGGTTTATTCCGGAAAATACTTGCTAACAGATCCAGCACCAGGTTTATCAGTAGATATGGGTAAGCTAGTACTATCTCCAACGAGAACTTATGCACCCATAATGGTAGATGTATTAAAATATCTTAGACCACATATCCACGGATTAGTACATTGCAGTGGCGGTGCACAGACCAAGGTGCTTCATTTTGTGGACAATGTTCATGTGATTAAAGACAATCTTTTTGAAACACCACCTTTGTTTAAAATTATCCAAGAAGAAAGCCAAACGGATTGGAAGGAAATGTACAAAGTCTTCAACATGGGCCACAGGTTAGAAGTCTATTTGGAAGAAAAGTATGCAGAAGAGGTCATTGACATTGCAGAAACTTTGGGTGTAGAGGCAAAGATTATCGGCAGGGTTCAGCCTTTTGAAGGTAAAAAAGTCACTATTCAAGGAGAACATGGGACATATGAATACCAGTAAGCAGAAATAAATGGCTTCATCGACGCTACAGCGGATTTTAAAGCTAATTGCCTGGACACTGGGCATCTTCTTTTTTTTGCTGATGGCTACCCTTACCAGGGTGGATAGAAGTCCATTGGAAAACAATACCTTCTACCAAGAAACTCTTGCAACGGTAGATACCATGGATTTTTCACCCGCAACCGGGGCAAGTTGGAAAGTAGGATGGGGTAAAACAAATGCAACACCTGAAACAGCTGCCACTCTTGTAGGCTATAAACCTAGAGGCAAATATCATTTCGTCCAAGATAGCAGTTTTGTCAGAAGCCTTTTGATCAGCAATGGGAAAGCTTCAGTTGCCATTTTAAATTATGAGTTGATGATCATACATCCTCATCTTTACAACAGGGTGAAAGAAGCTGTCAAAGAAGCGAAACTGCCCATTGACTATCTCTATTTTACCGCAACCCATACCCATAGCGGAATTGGTGGATACATGCCTGGTTTAGTTGGAAAATTTGCATTTGGAGGATATGATGAAAGAATCGTCCAAATGCTTGTTGATTCCACCATCAACAGCATCAAAAAAGCCATCGATCAATCAGAAGAAGCTGAAATTGCCTTTCAGAAAATCACTTCTGATTCACTTGTGGCCAATAGATTAATTCCTGAAGATCCTATAGATCCTGTTATACGGATACTAAAATTCAAAACTGGTAGTGGTAAAAAAGGATCTTTCATAACTTTTAATGGGCATCCTACTATTTTGGCTGCAAATTTCATGGGCTTATCAGGAGACTTTCCGCATTACCTGATGGACATGCTCGAAGAGCAGGAGGATTTTGCAATGTATGCAGCAGGAACAGTTGGCAGCCATAGACCAATCGCAAATGGCAACCAGCCCAAAGATGCCCTTTCCTATGCCGAAGCTTTGTTTCAGCAAATAACAAGTGCAGGGGAGGAGAAAATAGATGTGAATCTTTCACATCAGCTCTCCTTGGATCAAGTCCCGATGAAGTTACGAAATCCTCATCTGCGGATAAGCGAAAGGACCAGAATCAGGCCATGGATCTTCAATACATTAGTGGGAGATACCAACAACCATCTTGATCGGGTACAAATCGGAAACTTGCTCCTTATTGGTTCAAGTGGAGAACTTTCCGGAGTTTTTATGCCTCAGTGGGAAGAGTATGCCAATCGAAATGGATTGAATCTGATGGTTACCTGCTTTAATGGGGGATATATCGGCTACATCACCCCAGATGAATACTATGATCTGCCTTTGTATGAAGCGAGGGACATGAATTGGTTTGGTCCCTACAATGGCGCCTATTTTGACCAGATGATCAAAAAATTGATCACTCCCCAATCAAAATAATTTTGTCCAAATCCTAATAATCAAGGACTTAATCAACCTTCCCAAACCCTTTGGACAAATTGGCGTTGATTAGGTAATGTTTTTTCATTTTTCAACCAACTCGCCATGAAAGGAATATTCAGATCTTTTTCTACAGTCAAGTCTTTGCTCAAGAACCTGGACATTGAAAAACTAAGCGCATTGTCTCAAAAAGTTGACCTTAACGAAATGGTGGGAATCGTTTCGAAGATGAAAGAGGAAGACCTCGCCAAGATGATGAAAATGATGAAAGCGGGCTCAAAGCCCAAACTTATCCCTCCCATCAACGGAGATTTTTATGAACTTGGCAAAACGCTTCCACCTGAAGATCGGGAAATACAACTTGCAGTCCGCGAATTTATGGAAATGGAAATTAGACCTATTGCCAATGAATATTGGAATAAGGCGCAGTTCCCGATGCATATCATCCCAAAAATGTCAGAATTGAATATAGCTGGACTTACTTACCAAGGATATGGCTGTCCAGGAAAATCAGCTTTACTTGAGGGATTTATTGCAATGGAAATGGCTCGGGTTGATACTTCTATTTCTACATTTTTTGGTGTGCAGTCTGGGTTGGCCATGGGCTCTATCTACCTCTGTGGTTCGGAAGAACAGAAAAATAAATGGTTGCCAAAAATGCAAAAATTAGAATGCATCGGCGCATTTGGGTTGACGGAGCCAGAAGTAGGATCAGCTGTAGCAGGTGGCCTCCATACCACTTGCAAAAAAGAAGGCGATCAATGGATATTGAATGGGCAAAAGAAATGGATCGGTAATGCTACATTTTCAGACATAACAGTCATTTGGGCAAGAGATCTAGATGATCAGCAGGTGAAAGGCTTTATTGTAAGAAAAGATACCCCTGGCTTTACAACCAAAAAAATGGAGGATAAAATGGCCCTTAGAACAGTCCAAAACGCCCAAATTACGCTTCAAGATTGTGTTATTGATGAAAAAGACAGGTTACAAGAGGCGAAAAGTTTTAAAGATACAGCAGAAGTTCTTAGGATGACACGGGCCGGTGTCGCCTGGCAAGCGGTAGGATGTGCTAGGGGAGCCTACGAAGCAGCTTTAAAATACACCAATGAAAGGGTGCAATTCGGCAAACCAATCGCTTCTTTCCAACTTGTCCAGGACTTATTGGTGACTATGCTAGGTGATCTGACTGCCATGCAGGCGATGGTATATAGGTTGAGTCAAATGCAAGATGAAGGGCAATTGCTGGATGAACATGCCTCTTTGGCCAAAGTTTTTTGTACGCTACGCATGAGGGATATTGTAGACCATGCACGTGAGCTTTTTGGCGGCAACGGAATTTTACTGGAGTATGATATCGCAAGGTTTGTAGCTGATGCAGAAGCAATATATAGTTATGAAGGGACTAAGGAAATCAATTCCCTCATCGTAGGAAGGGCCATTACAGGACACAGTGCTTTTGTCTGATTAAAGCAGTACCAGTAAAATTGGAATCAAAAATGAAGCCTCTAGCCGCTGTCGGATGGTGTCCGCTCCAATCTTTTCATGCTGCATAAATTGAATGAGATGAACAGAAAGCATGAGGAGAAGCAAAGCTGTATGGATACGGTGATAAGAATGGAGAAAAACAAATAACAGCACTAGCATAACTGCCGTAATCACTCCTATGCCTACTATCAAACGCTGCAAATTTTGCGGAGTCATAACCGAAAGAATAGAATGAAATCCTGCCTTGTTGTCTACCTCAGCATCAAGGTAAGAGAGAATAAGTAGATTGAGCCAAGCTACAAAAATGTAGGCTGTAAAGAAATAGATAGAAATTCCAGTAAAGCAAAAATCACAAGTCCAAAGTGGTGCCAGAGAAATCCCCGCTACATAAAGGAATGCAGTAGAGAATTCTTTCAAAAAAGCACCTTTGGAACCTAAGTGCTTCAGAATGCCTCTCAAGCACAATATTAGAATTCCTAAAAATACTCCTGGAAGAAGATAAATCCGCAAAGGACTAATCATTAAGATGGCCATAAAACCTCCTACAGTCACTAAAAACATGAAAAAGAAAATTAATTTGCGATACTTCAAGTGGAAAATATGCCTAGGAGAGCGGAGCAAATCGGCTTGTACAAAAGTATCCAACAGGTGATCTAAAGTATAAATAACCCAAACAGCCATAGCCAACAAAGGATACAAACCTGCTGGAATAGCTGTATCTAATAAACTGACAAAAAAATACATTCCTGCCAAAGCGCCTAGGGCTACATCCAAGGAGAGCAAGTGGGCCAGATGGTAAATACGATTAATCACGATTCATGTAAACTATCGACCAAATTAACAATATGCTATTCAACTGAAGATCTTTTTTTTACCTTATGAACTTAAACTTGATAAACCTATGAAATTCAACCTTCTCTTGCTAGTTCTATTTAGTTCCATTCAGTTCATTTCACATGCTCAGACAAAAATAAAAGTGGCTTGCGTAGGCAATAGCATCACCGAAGGACCTGGGCGAAATCATCCGGGAAGCTACCCGCTTCAATTACAGGAAATCTTGGGAGACAAGTATGATGTCCGGAATTTTGGTGTAAGTGGCAGGACGCTGTTGAAGAAAGGGGATTTTCCTTACTGGAATGAACCCCAATTTGAAGAGGTGAAAAATTTCGCACCTGATATATTGGTCATAAAGTTGGGAACCAATGATTCCAAACCACAAAACTGGCAACACAAAGAGGATTTTAAAAAAGATTACCTGGAACTGATACAAACATATAGGCAAAACATGCCCAAAAAAGGCAAGGTTTACATTTGCCTACCTGTTCCGGTGTTTAAAGAAAATTACTCAATAAGAGAAAGTGTTTTGGTAGAGGAAATGAGGCCTATTTTGTTAGAAATAGCCGCTGAGACACGAGCCACCATCATTAATCTTTACGATCCGCTATTGAACAAATCGGAATTGCTTCCGGACGGCGTACATCCAAATGAGGAAGGATTGGGGATCATGGCTGCCCAAGTTGCCAAACATATCAAAAAGAATAAATAATGAGTAAATGCCAAAAAAAAAGACTGCTCTCGCGAAGCAGTCTTTATGGGTTTAATTGTTAGTATAACTCTTAGTTCCCTTCCAAAGCATTGGCACCTGCAACGATCTCCAAAATCTCATTGGTAATGGCAGCTTGTCTGGAACGGTTGTACATCAATTTAAGGTCCTTCAGCAATTCACCGGCATTTTCGGTTGCTTTATCCATAGAAGTCATCCTAGCTCCATGTTCGGAAGCATTGCTTTCAAGGACAGCCTTATAGAATTGTGTCTTTAGTGAAGTAGGCACCAATTCTTCCACAATGTATTTAGGGCTAGGCTCAAGCACATAATCCGTTTGGGAAGATTTTACGCTGTCACCCAGATCTGCGCCTTGCATAGGCAAAAACTGCTCCACAGTCACATCCTGTGTAGCCACATTTCTAAAGTGATTATATACCAGAACTACTTGATCAAATTCACCAGAAGTAAAGGAGTTCATTGCAGTCATGGCGATTTCCCTTACATTTTCGAAGCTGAGGTTATTGAAGATATCGGAGTATCCGCCAATAACATTATAGCTTCTTCTACCGAAGAATTCAAAAGCTTTTTTACCCAAAGGTAGAACGGTTACATTCTTATCTTTAAAAGTGCCTGTGGTAAGCTGAACCGTGGCCTTGATAATGTTTGAGTTGAACGCACCGCAAAGGCCTTTGTCTGAAGTCATGGCAATGATCAGTACGTTGCGCACCTCCCTATTTTCAGCATAGCTGATTTGAAGCTCACTTCCCATCGCAGCTGCGACATTGTTTAGGATACTTGTAAGCTTTTGAGAATAAGGCCTCATTTGGACAATTTTGTCCTGTGCTTTTCTCAATTTAGCAGCTGCCACCATTTTCATGGCTTTGGTAATCTGCTGTGTTGAGCTTACAGAAATAATCCTTTGCTTGACTTCCTTTAAATTAGCCATAAGATTCTTTGCTCAGAAAATATATGCTTGAAAGACACCGGAAGTAGGAGAAACCCATTTCCGGTGTCAGGTTAATTAAATTTTTGCGAATTTGCTAGATAGATCTTTAGCAGCTACTTCCAATATTTTTCCGGCTCCATCAATATCGCCTTTCAATATCAATTGAAGAGCATCTGGATAGCTAGATTGGAGTAAAGTATAGAAATCTCTTTCAAATTCTCTTGCTCTTTCTACAGGAATAGAATCCATCATGCCTCTGGTAGAGACATAGATAATAGCCACTTGAAGTTCTACAGGGACAGGAGCATACTGAGGTTGCTTCAAGATCTCTTGGTTTCTTCTACCTCTTTCAATAGTCCTTTTGGTACTTGGATCAAGATCAGAACCAAATTTAGAGAAAGCTTCAAGCTCTCTAAATTGGGCTTGGTCAAGTTTAAGCGTACCAGCAACTTTTTTCATTGATTTGATCTGCGCATTACCTCCAACTCTAGACACCGAGATACCTACGTTGATCGCGGGCCTGATACCTGAGTTGAATAAGTTAGTCTCAAGGAAGATCTGTCCATCCGTAATAGAAATTACGTTAGTTGGAATATAGGCAGACACGTCACTTGCTTGTGTTTCGATGATTGGCAAGGCAGTTAGAGAACCTCCTCCTTTGACCAAATGTCTGATCGAGTCAGGCAAATCATTCATTTGCTGAGCGATTTTATCAGAACCATTGATTTTGGCGGCTCTTTCCAACAATCTTGAGTGAAGGTAGAAAACATCACCTGGATAGGCTTCACGTCCTGGAGGTCTTCTTAGAAGTAGGGAAACTTCTCTATATGCTACAGCTTGTTTGGACAAATCATCATAGATTACTAAAGCTGGTCTTCCGGTATCTCTAAAGAATTCACCGATACAAGCACCTGTAAATGGAGCAAAGAATTGCATAGGCGCAGGATCAGAAGCAGCGGCTGAAACTACTACAGAGTAATCCATCGCTCCGCCTTTTTCCAAAGCAGCAACAATACCTGCAACAGTAGAAGCTTTTTGACCGATGGCAACATAGATACAGAATACAGGCTCGCCTTTTTCGTAGTAGCTTTTTTGGTTCAGGATGGCATCAATGGCTACGGCCGTTTTACCTGTCTGACGATCACCGATAATCAATTCCCGCTGACCTCTTCCGATTGGAATCATTGAGTCAATGGATTTGATACCAGTTTGAAGTGGCTCACTCACAGGCTGTCTGTAGATTACCCCAGGAGCTTTTCTTTCCAAAGGCATTTCATATAGATCACCTTGAATAGGTCCTTTACCGTCAATCGGCTGACCTAAAGTGTCTACAACTCTACCCAACATGCCTTCACCAACTTTGATGGAAGCAATCTTCTTAGTCCTTTTGACGTTGTCGCCTTCTTTAACCAGTTTGGAATCACCAAATAGCACAGCTCCGACATTGTCCTCTTCTAAGTTAAGAACCATGGCTTTGAGACCGTTGTCAAATTCAAGCAATTCACCTGCTTGTGCTTTGGACAATCCATATATACGGGCTACACCATCACCTACTTGGAGGACGGTGCCTACTTCTTCAAGTTCAGCGTCAGTCTTCACATTAGAGAGTTGTTCTCTCAATATGGCTGATACTTCATCAGGTCTTACTTGTGCCATTATATTTATTGATTATAATATTGAGCGTTAATTAATATAGCTTGACAAAATAGCGTTGCGCAAAATTCTGTCTTAATTTTCTGAGTTTGCTACTGATGGAATCATCTAGCTGCTTATCATTTACCTTAAGAACAAATCCCCCTATCAATTCTGAATTGATTTTCTCCACAAGTTGAACTTGTTCCAATCCGGAAATTTCCTTAACGATCTGGATAAATTTGCTTCTCAACTCATCTGTCAGTGCAAATGTAGTTGTAACTTCAGCTACCTGAATGCCTTTTTGGCCATTGTACTGTTTTTCAAATTCCTTAAAGGTATCGACCAAAACATCAGCCCGATTTTTTCTGGTAACTAAATCGAAGAAAATCATGATCAAGGACTGGGTTCCTGTTCCCATCACTGCTTTCAATATCGACAGCTTTTTGTCTGAATTGATAATTGGGCTTTTCAGGGCAAGAACTAATTCCCGATTTTCAGAAGCAATTGAAAGGAATTGCTTCACATCTTTCATGACCTCTTCCAGAATATTCTTTTCTACTGCAAGTTCAAGCAGAGATTTGGCATATCTGGAAGCTACTTTTACGTCCGACATATCAATTGAGGTTTAACTCATTTACGAACTCTTCAACCAAGGCTTTTTGCGCTGCAGGATCGGAAAGGTTATTTCTAAGAAGTTTTTCGGCAATTGCAATGGAAAGCACACTCACCTGTACTTTTACTTCTTCCAAGGCAGCTTTCTTTTCGGTTTCGATGGCAGCTTTGGCATTTTCGATGAGCTTTTTACCTTCAACTGAGGCAGATTCCTTAGCTTCTTCCACAATCTGCTTCGCTGTTTCGCTTGCCTTTTGCAACATCAGATCCCTTTCTACCCTTGCCTCATGCAAGATGCGTTCGTTTTCGGCAGTCAGGTTGGCCATTTCATTTCTGGCTACTTCTGCAGCTTTCAAAGCTGATTCAATGCTCCTCTCTCTGTCTTCCAGTGCATTGAGAATTGGTCTCCAGGCAAACTTTGCTAGGATAAACAACAGGATTGCAAAACCTAGGGTTTGCCAAATGACAAGTGCTGAACTGGGTAATATGAGATCCATATATATTAGTTTTAATTAATCTGGTGCAAATCTGTCCAATCAAGTACAAAAACAGGGGATTGGCCTAGCGCCAATCCCTCTATTTTTTTTTAGAAAGTGTATTCTCCCACACCCAAAGCAATAAGCAGACAAACTACTACTGCGAATAGGGAAACCACTTCAATAAGTGCTGCGATAATCAACATAGCAGTTTGGATTTTTCCAGCTGCTTCTGGCTGACGGGCAATGCCCTCCATCGCCTGACCACCGATTCTACCAATACCAAGACCAGCGCCTATTGCGATGATTCCAGCTCCGATACCTGCACCCATTAGTGCAAACCCGGCAGTTAATAAGATTGAAGTTAACATACTTGATTAGGATTATAATTGAACAAAGAAATTCATTTTAGTGATGCTCATGTTCTGCTACTGCCTGACCGATATACATCGCCGAAAACAGGGTAAATACATAAGCTTGAATGGTAGCCACAAGGACTTCAATCATGTTGATAAAAACTACCATGACTGTACTTGCAACACCTATTGCTAAAGATTCAAACACGAAGATCAAACCTATAAAGCTCAAAATTACAATGTGTCCCGCAGTGATCGCGACAAAGAGTCTGACCAAAAGGGCGAATGGCTTGGTAAACAAACCTATAATTTCAACAGGAACTATGACTATGAGTAAAGGAAGCGGTACACCTGGAGTGGCAAAAACGTGCTTCCAGTAAGCTTTATTTCCATTGATATTGGTGACGATAAAAGTAAATACCGCAAGAGAGGTCGTCACTGCAATATTACCTGTGAGGTTTGCCGCACCTGGCATCAAACCAAGCAAGTTCCCTATCCAGATAAAGAAGAAAATGGTCAAGAGGTAAGGCAAGAATTTTTTGTACTTGTGGATACCGATGTTCGGCAATGCGATTTCATCACGGATAAAAACGACTACTGGCTCAATGACAGCGGCAACTCCTTTGGGAGCTTTACCCGGATTTTTTTTGTAGAAATTTGCCGCAGAAAGAAAAATGATCAAAATAATTGCAATCACTAAAAACAACATCGCTACGTTTTTCGTAATCGATAGCTCAGTGAAAGACCTGCTTTCATCTTCGGCATGAAGATGGTCATGCTCATCAATATAATAACCTTGATGTCCATATTCCTTTCCAAAAGCATGAGTCTCAGGATTCTGAAAATCTGAAGAACTGAAAAATTCCAACCCTCTGTCAGAAGAATAAATAATGACAGGAAGTGGAAGCGTCACATGGGTATGCCCGAATGTAGCAAAATGCCATTCATGGCTATCCTTGACGTGGTGCAAGATAAACCCTGTTTTATCTTCTTCATCACCAGCAGCAAACGTAGGAGAAGTGAACCCTAACCAACAAACTGAAAATAAAACACTTAGGAATATAAATTTACGGACCATTAATTGAATTTTTAGAGCCTACCTTGAATTCGGGCGCAAATTAGCTATTACCCCGTATATATCAAATAACAAGTACAACAAATAAACTATAAAGAAATTTATTACAAACAGAATAATATTTTCAGTCTTTAGCAAAAGGATGATAGTTACAAATCCTATACTTGCCATTAACCGGATTCCTATGGCTCCTAACAGGATGTTCACGGAATTTTCTTTGCTTATTTTAATCAAGTAGCTGGTCAATATACCCGTCACCCATGTCAATAACATGAAAAAAGACAACATGATCCAGAAAGTAGCATGTATCCATTCCGGCATGATAAAAGCTTGAATCACATAGACCATTCCTGCAATTATCAAAGAAAAAGCAAGCAGTTTAACAGTCAGATTACGGATTGCGGCCATAAATTATAATTGAGCGGCAAAGCTAGCCATTATTCTTGTTTTTGTTTGCCTTTTCGTCATTTTTGAGCGAGATAAATAGCTGGTAAAAAGCAATTCCAACTGAAAGGAAACAAAATAGCAAAAGCCAAATGGGAAAAACCATTTGGCTTTTTTGTTGAACAAACCACCCCAGCCAAGTACCTAGGCCTATAGTAGTGAAAAGTTGAAATGAAAGACCTATGTACTTAAGGTAAGAATTGGGATTATCCTGTGGCGAGTTCTTCTTTATATTGGCCATTCTGTTTATCTGACATATTCACATCCAATGTATGGGTAGTAGTCATTTGAATTTTACCATTGAAAACCGCACCATTTTCTACTACGAGTTTCAAAGTATAAATATTTCCATGAACATTGGCTGTCTTTTTTAGAAAGAGGGTATCAGTACAGATAATCTCTCCTTCTATTTTACCAGCAATTTCCGCTTCTGTGGCGTTAATGTTGCCAGTCACCAATGCAGAGTCTCCAATGACGATTTTACTCTTGGATTGTATAGTGCCTTCTACTGTGCCTTCTACACGGATATTTCCTTGAGCTTTGATATCGCCCGTGATTCTGGTTTCTTTCGAAATCACATTGCTGGAGTTAACAATATCCGTTACAGACATTTTTTCTTCCTTTTTACTGAACATGTTAATTAAATGTTATAAATTCTTGGGGATTAAGCGGAGTTCCTCTGTACCACATTTCGAAATGTAGGTGTTGGCCTGAAGTGAGTTCTCCTGTATTGCCGATGATGGAAAGTATTTCACCTCCCTTAACAACATCGCCAACAGTTTTCAATAATACGGAATTATGTTTGTAAATGGAAATTAATTCGTTTGCATGCTGAACAGCAATTACATATCCAGTTTCCAATGTCCAAGAGGTAAAAAAAACCGTACCGTCAGCAATCGTTTTTACAGGCTCATTGTCCTTTGTGACAACATCCACACCAAAATGATTCTTTTGAGGTTCAAAAGCCGCTGTGACCAAACCTTTTAGCGGTGGGAAGAAATAGATCTGGCTAAAGGCGTCTGAAGATGTTGCCCGCACTGAACCAAGATCCATGGGCGTGCCCCGGAATTCCTCCAAAATCTTTTTGGTCTCTTCACTGGCTTCAAAAGACCTGATATCAGACTTTGCATCACCTGAGGAGACTGAGGTATCTTTGGCTAGCTCGGGATTGTCTTCGGCTTCACCTCTTATAATCCGCTGTAAGTTGAGAACATAAAGATCCTTTTGCGCAATTTCTACTGCCAATGAATCTACTGTCTCCGAAAGCATCAAAATCCTGGAAAGATTTTCGGATTCAGCATATTCAGGGTCAAACCACTGCTTCAACAAGGTCTTAGATAAAATCAACGAAACACCAAAGAGTGTCAAAAACAGTAAAACAACAATGAGTACCACACTAAACGCCGAAACGCTAAAGGAGGTAACTACCGCAAAATCCTGTTCCTTTCTAATGACAAAGAGAAACTTGGATTCAACCCAGTCCTGAAATTTTTTCTTAAGATTCAAAGTATGGGGCTCAGATTTATTTAAGTTCCAAAAATATAATATTAAATGAAAGCGTTTACTATTTTGGTTCAAAACAACTAATTTGGTCCGCAATTGCCATACCCTCCAGCATGCATCAATCCAAGTTTCAGCTTCTTATAGGTTTGCTTCTGCTGTGTGCAGCTTGTTCCTCTGAGAAAAATACATTTACCAATCGGCTGTATCACAATACTACTGCCAGGTACAATGCATATTTCTATGCAAATGAGAAAATGCTGGAGCTTGAAAAGCATATTCAGGATAACCACAAAGAAGATTACAGTCAAGTACTCCCTGTTTTTTATCCTGTAGATAGTGCCGTCATTGAACAACATGAAGATCTGATTACAGAGATCAAACAATTCTCCTCTAAAGCGATTGATTGGCATAGAATCTCCAAATGGGTAGACCATAATTATTTTTTGATCGGTCTGGCAGATTATTATGACGCTGAATTTGAAGATGCCATGAACACCTTTAAATATCTCAACGTCAACAGCAAGAAAAAAGAAATCAGACATAAAAGCCTTATCCAGTTAATGAAGGTTTTTACAGATCTGAGACAATATGATGATGCTGCTTATGTGATTGATTACCTATCTAAGGAAAGTGGAATAAGTAAAGAAAACAAACTCTTTTTGTACAAGACTTTAGCTTACTATTATCAGGTCAGAGGTGAAACCAACGGAAGAGTCGGTGCATTGGACATGGCTTTAAAATACACTAAAAACAAAAAAGAAAAATCAAGGATAAATTTCATTTTGGGTCAACTGTATCAAAGGGAAGAACTTGACGCCATGGCCTATTCGTATTTTAAGGAAGCTCAAAAAGGAAATCCTCCATATGAAAGAAGTTTTTTTGCCCAGCTTTATGCCCAACAAGCCGCAGAATTAAACAAAAGTAAGGATGTGGATAGAGTGAGGAATTTCTTTGATGCACTGTATAAAGACAGCAAAAACAGAGATTTGAGGGATGTTGTGTTATATGAAAGGGCAATTTTCGAACTTAAGCAAGATCAGTTAGAGGAGGCTATTTCTTTACTTACCCGTGCAGCCCAGGAAGAAAGCATCAATCCCGTGCAGAAAGGGTATATCTACATGAAACTCGGGTCAATCGCTTATGATATCAATAAGGATTTTTTTTCGGCCAAATTCTACTATGATTCTGCGCTTACACATTTTAAGAATACTGATCCTGCTTATGCAGAAATCAACAAAGTGAAGGATAAGCTTGACCGCTATGTAACCCATTATGGTACCATCACCCAAAACGATAGCCTCATCCGATTGGCATCATTGAATCCTGAACAACAGGAAGCGGTGGCCGATGCATTTATTAAAAAAGAGGAGGAAAGGCTTCTTAGAGAAGCTGCTCAAAAAGAAAAACCCAAAAACAGTGGAATATTTGATAATCTCCTAGCTTTTGGTGGAAGAGGAACAGGCCCAAGCTTTTATTTCGATAATCCCATTGCCCTTCAACAAGGCACGATCGATTTTTACAGAAACTGGGGAAATAGACAACTTCAGGACAACTGGAGGAGAAGTAGTCAGAATTTCCAGTCTTCTGGTGCAATGGCCAATAACAATCCTGCCAATAGACAAAACAACAATACAGCATCAACCGAAGAGGAAAACTCTCTTTTCTCCGAAATTCCAGATAAGGAAAGCCTTTTGGCTAGAATCCCCAAAACAGAATCAGAAATCAATCAGCTCAAATCTGATTTGGAACAAGCTTATTTTGAATTGGGAAAGCTGATGTTTTTTGATTTCAAAGAAACAGAAATAAGTATTGATTATTTAGAAAGACTCATCACCACTTACCCTACCACACCAAAAAAGGCAGAAGCTTATTACCTGTTGTACCTTGCCAACAAAGAGATTGGGGGTAATGCCAATGTATACGCCAACATGTTGACCAGAGAATTTCCAGAAAGTCCCTACACTTTCTCTGTGAACAATCCTGACGGTGTCAAAGGAAATCAAGCTTTTCTGGAATCCTCCAAACAATACAAAATAGCATACCAACAATACCAAGATAGGCAATTTACCGAAGCGCGTTCCTTAATAAGAAGCAC
The DNA here is from genome assembly GCA_036782195.1 of Cyclobacteriaceae bacterium. Lineage (GTDB taxonomy): Bacteria > Bacteroidota > Bacteroidia > Cytophagales > Cyclobacteriaceae > DAIPZN01. Next base: position 31,988 of record DAIPZN010000010.1, read on the forward strand.
ACTTGAAGCTTATCCACTTACAAGTGTCACTGACAAACTGCTGCTACTTGACATCATGATTTCTGGAAAAATAGATGAAAGGGAAAGGTATAAATCAAGACTGGAAAGCTTCATTCAAACGTCAGAAGAAGCTGACCTGCGAAAATTGGCCAAGAATATGCTAACCTTAGTGACAGGAACAGCAGAAACTATTGAAGAAGCACAACAGGATGAAGAACAGGACGTTCAATCGGATGAAGAAGAATCCGATACATCAGAAGAAGTGGCAGAGGCTGCGGAACAAGTAGCGCCCTACAAAGAAAATCCTAGCCAAACCCATATATTTGTAATTGCATTGGAACCTGATAAGGCCAGGGAAGCAAAGAATCTGCTTGCAGACCTTGAAACATTCCACACCCAGTTCTTTGCAAATTCAAGGCTGAGAACCGGAAATATGAACTTAAATAGGGAACATGTGATTTTCATTATCAGTCCTTTTGGAAATGCGGAAAGGGCTTTGGCTTACCGTGATAAATTCTTGAAGGATTTTACAAACCAAAATTTAACAGATCAACAGAAACAAGAAAGTTTCTTGATTTCCATTGAAAACTTCCAGGAGCTCAATAGACGAAAGGATTTGGAAGAATATCGCAACTTCTTTAAGAAAACATACAGGTAATAGTACAGCCGGATTACCACAATATTGTATAGAATGACTCATAAAATCATAAGAATACTCTGGATTGCCTTTGCAGCAGGATTTGCAGGTTTCATCCTTTTTATCTGGGCAGTAAGCGGAAACTTCCTCGGTTTGTTTGGAGAGTTACCTGACTTCAAGGAACTCGAAAATCCCCAAAGTGAAATAGCCTCAGAATTATATTCAGCTGATGGGGTACTACTAGGAAACTACTTTAGGGAAAACCGAAGTCCTGTTACGTACAATGAACTATCTCCTAATCTAGTTAAGGCACTCATAGCAACAGAAGACGTTCGCTTTGAAGACCACTCTGGTATTGACTTCCAGAGTATGGGGAGAGTTTTGTTCAAGTCTATCATCCTCCGCCAAGGAGCTGGTGGTGGTAGTACTCTTAGCCAGCAAACAGCCAAAAACCTATTCAAGACACGGAACCTTGAATCTCAAGGTTTATTGAGCAGGGTACCAGGCCTACGAATGCTGATCATCAAAAGCAAGGAATGGATTGTGGCAGCCAAACTTGAAAAAGCCTATACAAAAGATGAAATCCTGACATTATACCTCAACACCTCAGAGTTTGGCAGTAATGCATATGGGATCAAAACAGCTTCCAAAACTTTTTTCAATAAAGCCCCTAACGAGCTATCTATCCAAGAAGCAGCAACACTCGTTGGACTCTTTAAAGCCCCTTCCTATTATAGCCCCGTGTTCAATCCGGAAAACTCCCTGAGAAGAAGGAATACCGTAATCGGCCAGATGAAACGCTACGATTTCATTACTGAGGCTGAATATGATTCCCTCATTCAATTACCGATAGAATTGGATTATAGGGTTGAAAACCAAAATCAAGGTCTTGCCACCTACTTTAGAGAAATTATTAAAGCAGACTTGCTAAAATGGACCAAAGAGAACTTAAAGCCTGATGGCACTCCTTATGATCTATTTGGGGATGGGTTGCGCATCTTCACCACATTGGATAGCAGAATGCAGCGATACGCAGAAGAAGCTGTAGACGAGCACATGCGCGAACTCCAGAAAAAATTCTTCAAGGAAATGGGCAAAAGAGATCCATGGATAGACAACAATCAACAAGTCATTCCAAATTTTCTCGAAAATCAGGTTAAAAGAACAGAAGCATATCGCAACCTCGTAAAACGATACCCTTCCAATCCTGATTCAATTACCATCAAATTGAATGAGAAAAAGCGGATGCGGGTATTCTCATGGGAAAGAGGGGAAATTGACACGCTGATGAGTACCATGGACTCACTTGGCTACTATAAGAAACACCTGCAAACAGGTTTCATGTCTCTTGACCCACATACGGGCCACATCAAGGCTTGGGTCGGAGGTATCAACCACAAGCATTTTAAATTTGATCACGTTAAGCAGGGACGAAGACAGCCTGGTTCCACTTTCAAACCTTTCGTTTATACCGCAGCTATAGAAAATGGATATAGCCCATGCTATTCAGTAATTGACCAACCCATTGAGGTCAATATTCCCGGTCAACCTGCTTGGGTTCCGAAAAACGCCGATGGAAAATTCTCCTATGAAAGGATGAATATCCGTAAAGCCATGGCCCAATCAGTCAACTCGGTGACAGCCTACATGATGAAAAAGCTAAGTCCAAAAGTAGTTGTCGAAACCGCACACAGATTAGGGATTACCAGTGATCTCGAAGAAGTCCCCGCTTTGGCCCTTGGTACAAGTGATGTCTCAGTATATGAAATGGTGGGAGCCTTTGGCACCTTTGTCAACAAAGGAGAACATATTGTTCCTTTTTACATTGACAGGATTGAAGATAAAAACGGCAATATCCTGCAACAATTTACGCCAAGAAAAAAACCTGCCATGAGTGAAGAGCATGCTTACTTGATGATCTACATGATGCGAGGTGGATTTGAAGAAAGAGGCGGTACCTCCCAAGGCGTTCCTTTCGCACTTCGTGAAGGTATTGAGCTCGGCGGTAAAACAGGAACTACTCAAAATGCCTCTGATGGCTGGTATATGGGCATGAGCAAGGATCTGGTATCTGGTGCATGGGTAGGAGGTGATGACCGTGCCATTCACTTCAGAAGCTGGCAAAGTGGACAAGGTGGACAGACAGCTCGTCCCATCTGGGTAAAGTATATGGCAAAAGTCTACGGAGATCCAAATTTGGGATATACCCGTGGACCTTTTCCCCGACCTGAAAGACCTCTGAGTATTGAAATTGATTGTGATAAATATGAAATGGAAAGTAACCGTTTCAGTGATTTTGATTATGATCCCAGGAAAAACGATTTTTAGATCCTTAGGCATCTGAATAGAAAAAACAGCCTCATCGGGCTGTTTTTTTTTACCTTTGTGCTGATATGGAAGCATCATTTTATCCAGTTGAAGATTACCATTCCCTGCCTGATCAACCCGGTGTATACAAGTACTACAACGTCGATCAGGAGCTCATCTACGTAGGCAAAGCCAAAAGCCTGAAAAAAAGAGTAGCGAGCTACTTTGTCAAATCACAAGGACTGAATAACAAAACCCGAAGAATGGTAAGGGAGATCAAAAAGATCGAAATCACCATTCTTGATACGGAATTCGATGCATTGCTTCTCGAAAACAACCTGATCAAAGAAAATCAACCACGATACAATATCCTGCTCAAGGACGATAAAACATATCCATACCTTATTCTGACGAAAGAGCATTTCCCTAGGCTTTACCCCACAAGAAAATATCTCCCTGAACAGGGTATTTATTATGGGCCATTTGCCAGCCTCAAAGCAATGAATACCATGCTGGAGCTAATCAGGAGCATCTTTACCATCCGAACCTGTAGGCTTGATCTAAGTCCGGAAAAAATTGCAGAGCACAAGTATAAGGTATGTCTTGAGTTTCATTTAGGCAATTGTCTAGGTCCATGTGAAGGTTTTCAGACAGAGGAAAACTATATGGTGGAGATCGAGCAAGCTAAAAACGTCCTGAAAGGAAATCTGGGGATTGCCAAAAACTACTTCAAAAACCAGATGCAGGAAGCTGCCACCAAACTAGCTTTTGAGCGGGCACAATATTTTAAAAACAAGCTGGACTTACTTGAAAAATACCAGTCTAAAAGTCTTGTTGCCAATCCATCCATCAGCGATCTGGATGTCTTCGCCATTGAGACTGATGATAAAATTGCCTATGTCAATTTTCTCAAAATCATCAATGGCGCCGTTGTAATCACCAAAACAGTAGAACTTAAGAAGAAACTGGATGAACCTGATCAGGAACTGCTACTTACTGCCATCGTTCGATTAAGGGAACAGTTCAACAGCAATGCCCAGGAAATCATTATCAACATCCCATTGGAAGAGCCTGTAGAAGGTTTGAACATCTCGGTACCTAAAATCGGAGACAAAAAGAAACTCATTGAATTAAGTCTTAAAAACGCAAAGTATTACAAAAAAGAAAAACTTCTGGCATCTGGAGATGTTCAAGACAAAAAATTCCGCGTCCTCAAACAACTACAAGCAGATCTCAGTCTAAAGGAAATGCCGGATCATATTGAGTGCTTTGACAATTCCAACATACAAGGCACCAATCCTGTCGCCAGTATGGTATGTTTCCTGAATGGCAAACCTGCCATAAAGGAGTATCGGCATTACCATATCAAGACTGTGGAAGGACCTAATGACTTTGCCAGTATGACTGAAGTAGTTGGGCGAAGATACAAGCGTCTACTTGAAGAAGAGAAGCCTTTGCCTAAGCTGATTGTGATAGATGGAGGTAAAGGACAGTTATCATCTGCAGTAGAAGCCTTGCATTCACTTGGGATCTATGGGCAAGTTCCCATTATAGGTATTGCAAAAAGGCTGGAAGAAATCTATTTTCCCGAAGATCAGTACCCTATTCACATTGATAAAAAATCCGAATCACTTCGGCTATTGCAAAAAGTGAGGGATGAAGCACACCGATTTGCCATTACTTTTCATAGGAATGTACGCAGTAAGAACGCATTTGGAACTCAATTGACTGAAATCAAAGGAGTAGGTGAGCAGACAGCACAGACCTTGCTCAAACACTTCAAATCAGTCAAAAAAATTAAGACTGCCTCTTTGGAGGAAGTTGCAGCAGTTATTGGAACTCGTAAAGCAGAAACTGTCTGGCGGGCTTTAAATGAAAAGAGCGGGCTTTAAACCCGCTCTTTATTTTTTACCATTCCCAGAGATTACTTTCGAATTCCAGAAGTTTGTATTCAAACTCCAGAGAGTTCAGGAAAGCCTGAAGCTCAGGGTTGTTGCTTGATGAGGACACCATATCGGCAATATAGGCATTATCCGAATTGGTATATTTTCTCACAACTGATCTGAAAAGCCTCTGATCAAACACCTGATCATAAGTCAGGGATTTGGAAGTATTTTGGAAGATAATCCACTTGGCTTCAGGATGATCCTTGAAGTGGTTGTAGAAATCCTTGAATCTGATATAACCAATCGTCTTTTGACCTGCATTGGCATTAGTCGGTGATGGCATAACCAGTTCAATATACTTCACATCAAACTTAATCTGTGAATGATGCTTGTCAAAAAGGAAGTCTTCTCTAAAATCTAGGTAGTACAATTGCTTCACAAAGATACTGTCGCCATTAGCAGAGATCCAGAAGTTGTTTTGGAACTCTGAAATAGACAAAGGTCTTTTGAATTGTTCATCGCCGAAAACTTCTAGTGCATTGTCTTCTACAATGGCCTTGTAGATGTGGTTGACAATCCCGTCATTTTTGGTATCACCAGAACCATAAAGGCCATGATTATACTTTTCACGAAGGTCAATCCTTCTCCACAGGGCGATTTCATACATTTTGTCATCTTCCCTCATGGGACGGGCTGAAAATACGGTGTCCATTTTAAACTTACGGTCACCGTAGCCCGAAGGACTAACGCTGGTTGCACTCTGCCCCATCACATCAGTCGCAAACATTGCAACTGCAAGAGACATTAACCCGATAATTTTAGCGCCAAGTTTCATATGCATTGATTTAAAGAAACACACTAGGTATTTCTGTTGAATATTAATTGATCTGTAACCTGTAAATTTCAGGTTGGTTGTATTGTATTTTGTTACCTCTGAAGTTGGTTCTTGTCACCTGAGTCACACGAACTACAAGCGCATCACCTTTTTTGGCAGATGCCAATAGGTTACGGATCGCTACATTCTCACCAGTGATATTAACTTTCTCCCTAGGAACTTCATTTCTAAGAAGGATTACTTCACCGCCAGTCACCTCAAAGTTTGCATCTCTTGCCATAGTCCTACCGAAGTTGGCCTCTGGTAGCGCTTTGATCATTAATGTAGAAGGACCAGGTTCTGGATATGCCTGACTCAAATCAATAGGGCCTCTACCGTCATACAACCTGATTGTTGGTGGTGGAACCGGTTTAATATCATACGATACATCACCGATTTTATTGCCTCCACTGCTAACTCCAATGACGACTTTGCCTGAATTGCCAGGGATTACTGTCACAGCTCCCGGCTTATTGCCTTTGATAATATTACCATTGGAAATAGAGAAATCAGGAGCATAAGAATTACCCAAAGCAGGTACGTCAATTGACAAGTCATTGGCGCAATCCGCATACAATTGGTTCACCACTTCCGAAGTTACTTTGATAACAGGCTGTGCTACAAAGTATTCATAGTCAATGGCCATTACTTTATCCTCACCACCTATGTTGGTGATGATTTCGCCTTTCAACACTTGACGGGCAAGACCCCTATCATCGTAACTTCCAGCTGGTGCTACAGTAAAGTTGATTTTACCAAAACCGTTTTCAACTGGAACTTCTTTGCCATCAATGGTCATTGTTGGCTGAGAAGATGATGAACTTGAAGCGATAAACATATCAGCCTCAAACTTGGTACCTGCAGCTACAACGTTTGAAAGTGCCGCAATTCGGGCTTCTACGATATCAGCTTTGAAATAGAAAGAACCAATTGAGCTAGTGATGGCGCTTAAAGCTTCACCTTCAATATTCAAAACTTCATTTTGATATTGAGAGATCAAAGCCATAACAGCTCCTACTGGTGATTTTACAAAGTTCAGAAACACGAAGTTCTTGCTTCTTGCGTCCGGATCATTTTGGAAGATTTCCATATCCTTGGCGTCTTTTGCAATATTCTGGAACTGCATTTCAATACCAGCCTTAGCAAGGAGGTTAGAGATTTCAGTTGGATAGGCATTTAACCTATCCTGCATTTCAAAACCCTTGCGGTTGTTGTTGAAGATGTTGCCGGGAATATCCGTATTTTTCAATGCAGAATTGCTATACATCCCCTTGTCATCTTTTGCATTGGAAGTAGTGATCAATTCTTGCTTCAGGTCTTCTAGGTAGTTGTAAATTTCGGCTGTTGCCTGTCTTACCTGTTTTGCGACCTCAACCTTGGGAACATCCTTTTCGTTGTTTCCCTGCTGTTCTACTGTAGTAGCGATAGAAGCTACTGTAAATTCATTTTTATTGATGAAGTTTTTGGAAGTTCTTTCCAAACCGTCATTCAAGAGAACAAACTTCTGAAGGATCTGATTGCTTACCTGTAGTGCCAGCAAAGCTGTCAGCACTAGGTACATCATACCTATCATCCGTTGTCTGGGTGTTTCTTTTCCTCCAGCCATATCTAATATTATAAAAGATCAAACATTAATTAAGTAAGGCTTAACCTTTCATGGCCGATAACATGCCACCGTATATTTTGTTAAGTGAGCTGACATTGTTGTTGAGTTTTGCCAGTTCGTTTTTGAATGCTTCTGTTTCTTTACCTGCTTCAGTAAGTCCATCCATAGCCACAGCGATATTTGAATAGAACTTATTGAGCGTTTTGATATGTGTCTGCGCATCTTGAAGCTCAAGCTCGTACACATTGTTCAAAGCGGATAGGTTTTTGGTAACGGTAACTACCTGATGATGGTATTCTTTTGCATCGTTTGATGCAGAAGAAAGCTCAGATAAAGCTGCCGCTGTTTTACCATAAGATTGGTTGATGTCTACTAGAGATTTGGAAGCAACTTTTACATTTTGTGCATATTCGCTTGTAGCTACAGCAGCATCTGCAATAGTTCCCATTTTCTCAGTGCTAGATGCAAGGTTCTGAATACCTTTACCTAAGCTCTCAATCAGTTCAGGACCGATTTTAGCATTGGAAAGCATTTCGTCGAACTTCTGGGTAACACCAGCACCAGTCGGTTCTTTTTTTGCTTTTCTTTCTACAGGTTCGTCTGAAGCAAGTTCGGGATAAACTTTTGTCCAGTCGATTTCATCATGCTTTGGTTCAAATGCGGATAGGAAAAAGATCAATGCCTCAGTGGTAAGACCTACACCGATCATGAGACTGGCGAAAGGCCAATCCAGGATTTTGAACATAGCTCCAAGGATTACTACTGCGGCTCCTATACCATAGATCTTAGGCATTATATCGCCGTAAAACACGTGTTTAAATGAATTTTTCTTTGCCATTGTGATAAAAGTGAGTGATTGAATAATTGAGTGATTAATTGTTGATTGTACTGTTGATATTAATTTCTCCTTCTTCTGTTGTTGTTTACGTTCATGGAGCCTGATCTTCCCAAGAAGGTCATGGAAGTTCTGAATCCGATGTGGGCTGTTTTTACGTCTTGGTATTCATAGGTTCTTGTACTTGTTTCTAGGTAATGAGCAATATCTTTCCAAGATCCGCCTCTTACCACTTTGCGCTTTTCGTTGTCATTGTTGTAAGCAGGATCAAGATCCCAGGTCAAGCTGCTGCTGACAGGGCTATAAGCATCCAAAACCCATTCGGCAACATTACCTGACATGTTGTATAGACCGAATCCATTCGGTGCAAACACATCCACTGGTGCAGTATAGGTAAAACCATCATCGATGTAGTTACCTCTGCCGGGTTTGAAGTTAGCCATTAGACAGCCTCTTCTATTTTTGAGGTATGGACCACCCCAAGGGTATTTTGCCACTTCTTTTCCACCTTTGGCTGCGTATTCCCACTCTGCTTCGGACGGAAGTCGGAATCTTGGCATGTCAAAATCGGATTTGTCATTGGCGTTCATGTGGTAAGTTCTCCATTCGCAATACATCTGTGCCTGTTCCCAGCTGACCCCTACCACTGGATAATTGTCAAAGGCAGGGTGGTCATAATAGTATTCCATCAGAGGATCACCATAATGATAAGTGAAACTTGTATTCCACACAGTCGTATCCGGAAGAACTTCATCCAGGTTGAACTGTGGAGGATCCTTTAAAGTGGTAGGCGTTCCGAAGGTGTATTCACCTAGCCTTACAGCTTCAACGAATTGTCTGTACTTGTTATTGGATACTTCATACTTATCCATAAAAAATTCAGAGATGGTGATTTGCTTGTTGAAAGCTGATTGGGTGAATGCAATATCTTCGTCTGCCTGGCCCATCCAAAAAGTACCAGCCTTGACGGCAACCATGTCGATGGGAAGGTTTTGTTGCCAGTTGATTCTCTTGGCAACTCCTGTCACTTCCCCTCTTCTGTTATCTTTCTCACTTGCAGTTCCTTTATTTCCTAAAAGTCCACAACTCTGGAGAATCCCTGTCAGCAAAAGCGCTGAAATTAGGGTAAAAACACGAGAATTCATTTTTTTGTACATAAATCACACTTATTAAGTTATGTAAATAACTGTCAATTTTTTAACCGAAGCAAGTTCGAAATTTAAAGGAAAATCTTCGAAATAAACAAGTTACACGAATATTTTCACCTTAATTTTTTTTAGAATCTGAACCTCGGTGTTCTTTGTATTACCCTTTGGAATTCCCTAGTAGAAGTTGGAATGTTGTAGGTGAGCAGCAGTTCATGACTGGTAGGTGACTTGGCTTCAAGTCCACTTACTACAAGATCGAATGCATAACCTAATCTAAGCGAGTTATCACGAAGCAGGCTATAGCCTAACAACAATGAAACTGATTCCTCCCCTCTATAAGCCAATCCTCCGCTAATTTTCTGGTTGTGTGTGGCTATAACGCTAACATCGTAGGAAAAATTATTGAAGGAAACGGCTTTTAACAAAAAACTCGGCTCAAAGGTCAACTGGGCGAAAGTTTTGATCCGATAGCCAAATAATAAATAAGAATGGTTTCTGAGCTGATTCTGATAGGCACCATCCCCAAAATCAAAACCGGGTTCATTGAGATGCCTGCTACTTAAGGATACATAGTAGTTACCCCTGTCATACACTGCCCCAACACCGAAGTTGAGATTCATCATCGTCTCTGTCCCTACAGCAGGTATCTGTAGTTCAGGATTGACAAATTCCAGCTCGTCATATTTTAAAGTACTTGCAAAAAATCCTCCCGAGGCACCGATACTCAAAATACCTCTACCAATATTCTTGTGGTAACCTAAGGCAAGATTAAGCTCCTGATTATTGGTCACCCCTATATTGTCATTGACAAAGGTGAGCCCAAAACCCAACTTCAGGTTATCTATTCTGCCAGAAGCAGTCAAAAGCTGTGTAGTAGGTGGCGCTCCACCTGTACCGCTATAGTTGAGCCATTGGGACCTGTGCAATGCCGTAATCCTATATCCTGATTCTTTGCCTGCAAAAGCAGGATTGTAAAAAATTCCATTGTACATATACTGTGTGAATTGGGCATCCTGCTGCCCAAAAACAGTCCATGTGGTCAGGAATCCAAAAATCAATAACAGGAAAAACCTCTTAAATGAGAAATTCATTTCAATCATGCATCCTGAATACTTTCTATGAGAACTCTATTCTACACATTTTAAACTGAATTTCCCGATAAAAGATTGAAAGAATCACAAATTATTTGCCTTTTTTATATACAATTCCAATGCTCCTGTCATACTTGGGGCATTGGGCATAGGCGCTTCTATATCCAATATCAAGCCTTGGTCTACCACCTCTTTGGCGGTTGTGGGTCCAAAAGCCGCTATGCGTGTGTTGTTTTGTTCAAAATCAGGGAAATTCTGTTTTAAAGATTTGATCCCAGATGGACTGAAGAAGGCTAAAATGTCGTATTTGATATTCCTAAGATCCGAAAGGTCAGCAGCAACTGTATGATAGATAATGGCCTCAGTAAATGCAATGTTATTTTTGGCCATATACTCAGGTATCTCATCTTTTCTGATATCTGAACAGGGGAATAGATATTTCTCAGACTTGTGTTTTTTGAAATAATCAAAAAGATCTGCAGCGGTCCTCTGTCCAACAAACAATTTTCTTTTTCTGATGACAATGTATTTCTGTAGATAATGGGCTGTCTGATCCGAAATACAGAAGTATTTCATATCTGCCGGCATCTCAATTTTCAGCTCCTTACAAATCGTAAAAAAATGGTCAATGGCATTCCTACTTGTAAAAATTATGGCTGTATGTTTGAGAATATCTATTTTCTGCTTTCTGAAATCCTTCACAGAAACAGGCTCCACTTGAATAAAGGGCCTAAAGTCTATTTTCAGTTTGTACTTTTCAGCCAGTTGAAAATAAGGTGATTTTTCGTCGGTTGGCTTAGGCTGTGATACTAAAATGCTTTTAACCGGATTGAGTCTGTCTTTTGTAGTTTTAGTCATCGTCTTTCACTTCTCCTTATTTTGTTTCCGCAGGACCTTATCCTATAATCAACTTTGAAATTACAAGAAAAGGCACAAATTCCGCGGTGCAAATGTAAGTAAATAAATGGTAATTTTTAAAGGATACACGGTTCATCATTATGAGAAATAAGAGTACTATCCCAAATACATATGCCCAAAAAAACCCAACAATAGAATATTCAATTACCTGATCCAAGCGGTCAGGATAGTTTAAAGTGGTAAAAGTCACTATTAAGGAAACCCCTATGACTATAATGGAGATGATCCTAAGCAAATAGAAGAAGTGCGGAAACTCAAGTCTTCCCAAATCAAAAATGAAAATCAAAATCCGTAAGGAAATGAATTTGATCACTGACAAGCCAGTTAATAACAAGGTGCCAATTAGCCAAAGCAAAAACAGCCGGTTGACATCCTCATTAACTAAATTGGATAAGGCAGGATAATAGCCCTCTTTCACCAGCACCAATACCAAAGAAGAAACCAACATGCTGACGATAATGAGGAAAAACAACACCTCTACAGTGAAAAATTTCTGAAAAGATGTACTATCTGAAAAATCCTCAGCAGAAAAAACTGAAAGTGGCTTTAAAATCGCCCCAAGTTCTAATGGGAATACCATTTTATACAAGGCTATCAATAAAAAAACTATGAGAAGTGTCAGGTAAAAGAAATCGTAAAAAACTGATATCTCCCTTTCAATCAATTGCTTTTCTCCAGCTTGTACAATTGCTTTTTTGGGCTCATATTCATTGAAATAGCCCTTATAGGCCATTAATTCATCTGCCTGAATCTTGTCCTTTAAGATAGTCATGGTAGCTCTTAAAGAATCCTGAAGGGAAAATTGATCTTTAAAGTGGGTGACAGGTATTTCTAATACAGTATCCCGCTCCGTTACAAACCATAAAGTATTGTTCACAAAAATTGTACTAGCAGCAGGTATGTGAAATCTAAAATTGCTTCTTGGAAAGGCATCAACATCCAGCCTTACGGAAAGTGCTTCATGTTTTTTAAACCAGGTTTTGTATTGTTCATGTCTGATCTGTTCTTGGTAATTTTCCAAAACCTGTGCCGATAGCCCGAGAGGCAAGCAAAAAAGAATGAGTATTACAAATATTTTATTTTTAACCATTTCAGAACCTACCCGTGTAGCCAAAGTGAATTTTGGAAAGATTGAAAGAAAATTGCTGGCTATTGGATTTACCAAGAGCATAAATGAAATTGAATATTCCATTTCCAGTCTGAAGGCTTATCCCTGCACCAGTGGCAAAAGGCCAGTCTGCCTGTGGTCCTGCCAACTTATTCTCAATATTGCCTAGATCGGCAAAAATCATAAAATAAGAATAGGTATCAAAGTAATATCTGGGTTCTATTGTCAAATAAAGATGCCGGTTTGAAAAAAAATGGTTTTCATTGAATCCTCTGATGCTTCTTAGCCCCCCTATTCTGAAAAGATCGTTGAGCAATAGCTGTTCATTTTCCAAAAATCCCCAGGCCAACCTGCTAAATACCCCAAAATTGGCATTTGCAGCAAAATGTTTATCTATTCTTCCGGTGAAATAATACTGTAAGCTCCTAAGGTTGATGTTGGCGTAAAGTTCGGGCGGTAATGCCGTGTTTTGTAGGATATTTTTATTCCCAATCCCAAATTCCATTTTGGCAAACATTCCCCTTTTTGGGAAGAAAACATCGTCCAGCCAACTTTTTTCTAATCCCAACCCGTAATTGTTGTACCTGTAATCCCCTACAAGCGGAAGTGATTGGTATGCCCTATCCGTGACAGTCAACAGATCCCCTGCTTGTCTTCTAGTAAAAAAACTCAAATACGCGTTAGAAGGTAATCTGTATCCAAAATCCATTCTAAAATCCCTGTTCAAGAATGTAGAATCTTCTTTGAGCAGGGAAAAAGAAAGTTGAAGATCTATGGGAGAGCCAAGCAACAAAGGCTCTAGGGCATTGACATTGAGGCGCTGGGAGGCTTGGTTGTAGCGCTGCCAATGGAGCTCATAGCTTCTACCTGAACCTCCAACGTTCATGAGTGTTAGGTCAAATTGCCCGGTAAGTAATAGCCGACCATTCTGGGCTTCATTAGGTAAGAAGCCGATGATACCATCTAGACTATTGACTCTGCGTTGATTGAGCGGTAAATAAAGGGTGGCCTCTTCATTTTGAAAACTTAGCTCTGGCTCCCCGACCCATCTTAGGTAGGGCAAATTGTTGAGCTGGGCCACAGCCTGATTGACCTTTTGCTGGGAAAAAGGCTGACCATATTTAACCTGAAGAAGATTAGCTATAAATCGGAACTTTAGTCTTGCTTCACCGGTGAGTTTAAGGCTGTCAAATGTAATAGATGGGCCAGAATCTAAATTTAATGCTCCTGAAAACTTTCCAGATTTAAATTCCAGACTATCCAACCGGATAGAGGCAAAAGGATAACCTGTGTTTTCACTAAATTCAAGAATCTGGTTGTAGACTTTATACACATCCTTTATGCTGAAAGCTTTTCCGGAAAATCGATCAAGTTGTACACCTGCCTTTATTAAAAGTGCCGGATTGACATTGCCTCTTCTCAACGCCACCCATTGAATTCTTTGACCAGTCTCCCAAGTCACAAATAGAGAATCGCCTTGAAGCCTTTCTTCGGTTTTGGTTGCCAACAAAAATCCTTTCTCAAAAAGCTGCTGTTCAAGTGCCCGCACCTGTAAGGACCGCTGTACTTCATCAGCCCATTGACTTTGCCCAGTTTCGTTGACTTGACCATTAATTGCATAGAATAGCCACTTGTCTTTCTGTCCGGAGGCAAAGAGCGCGTGGGTCATGCAAATCAATAAGAACAGTGAGCGGATTTTCAACTTTTGGGAATTTGTTTTGACGTATCTTTGCTGCCAAAAGTAAAGAAATTGTCCGGTATCTACATCCATATCCCTTATTGTAAACAGGCCTGCCACTACTGTGATTTTCATTTTTCAACCCAAACTGCCTCGATAGATCAGATGGTGGAAATGATCTGTAAAGAACTTGCCTTAAGAAAAACATACCTTCCCCCTAACTCAGCCATTAAAACAATTTATTTCGGGGGAGGCACTCCTTCATTGTTGGATCCACTACATCTGGAGAAGATTTTGAACCAAATATACACTTGCTATGATGTTCAACTAGAGGAGATGACCTTAGAGGGCAATCCTGATGACCTGAATCTGGAAAAACTGAGCATGTATAAAACAATGGGAGTAGATAGGCTCAGTATCGGTATTCAAAGCTTTGACCCAGAAGTTCTGAAGTTTTACAATAGAGCCCATAATGCAACGGAGTCTTTAAATGCAATCAAAATTGCACAGAAAGCCGGTTTCGAAAAATTATCGATCGACTTAATCTATGGCTATCCAGCCTTAACGCATCAGATTTGGCAAAAGGATCTGGAAATAGCATTTGATCAGGACCCTGGCCACATCAGCAGTTATAGCCTTACAGTCGAACCCAAAACTGTATTGGGCAACTGGACGAAAAAAGGCAAATTCAAAGAAGCATCCGAGGAATTTGCTGCAGCACAATTTGAAATCTTGATGACAGAGATGGAGCTTCATGGGTATATACAATATGAAATTTCAAATTTTGCCCGACCAGGTCAGTTCGCTGTACACAATACCAACTATTGGAAAGGCATTCCCTATTTGGGAATAGGTCCAAGTGCACACTCTTTTGATGGATCAGGTCGTGGAGCAAACGTTTCCAACAATGCGCTATACATGAAAGCATTAAGCTCAGGCAGCATCCCAATGGAAGTAGATGAAGAATCAATTTCAGATGTGATCAATGCGTATATTTTAACTTCCTTAAGAACAATTTGGGGAACAGATCTTGACCACATTCAGACACTATCAGGCATTGATCTTATCCAGGAAAAAAAGACATTATTTGATCAGCTGGTTACAGAAAAAATGCTTGAAAAAAAGAATACCAAATTGATTTTAACCAATAAAGGAAAACTCTTGGCAGATAGCATCGCGGCAGCACTGTTTATTGATTGAATGTTTTTAGCTTTGTGACATGTCCTACAACAACCAATCTGGCGGAAGAAAAAAAGAAGTGGCTCCTTTACAAGAGGCTTTTCAAGAATTGCTTAAAGCTTATCGGCTTAAGGACAAATACGATGAAAGAGCTGTAGTCATGGGGTGGGCAGGTTTGATGGGCAATACCGTTGCTTCCAGGACGCAGTCCATCTATGTCAAAGACAAGAAACTATTTGTACAGATCCAATCTGGACCTGTCAAAAAAGAACTTTCTATGAACCGCAGCAAAGTTCTAGAGCTTATCGAAAAACAGTTTGGAAAGGGGATTATTGAAGAGGTCGTTTTTTTATAATCAATCCTGGGCAGCAAAAACTTTTTTCATCAAAGCTGTAGTCCTCTCAAGTGGGTTCTTTCTGATATT
This sequence comes from Cyclobacteriaceae bacterium, assembly GCA_036782195.1. GTDB lineage: Bacteria > Bacteroidota > Bacteroidia > Cytophagales > Cyclobacteriaceae > DAIPZN01. The sequence goes on from DAIPZN010000010.1 coordinate 47,679, forward strand.
GGCTTCCTCTTGGGCAATTAGCGTAAATAAGCCGTCAAGAGCTCTTGAAGTGACATAACTATTCAAATCAGGATCAATTTTTCTATTGGTCAATGGAACCGCATTATAGGCATTGGCAATATCTCCATAATATTTTGTCGCGCCGACCTCGTTCAGGGACTGCTGTATTTTTGGCTGGAATAACTCTATCAATTGCGCTTCGGTAGCTCTCCTCAAATATTTTGTGGCGGCATCGGCATCTCCCCTTAAAATACCAAAGGCATCTTCTATGCTCATTTGCCTGATGGCATTGATAAAAATAGGTTTGGCTTCCTGCGCTGCCCTTTCTGCACCTCTGTTGATGGAAAGTATTGCCCTGTCGACTTCACTACCAAGTCCCATTTGTCTCAAGGTACTTTCTACTCTTCTGGCATCTTCTGGCAAAAGGATACGGATGAGTTCATTTTTGAAAAATCCATCTGTTTTTGAAGCCTGATCAGCCCCTTTCCCAATGCCCTGGATCAATGCTTCTTTAAGTCCTGAAGCTACTTCCTGCTGAGAAAGTGGCAGTTGACCTCCAGCTCCCTGGAGAATTTTATTGAGATCTGCTGATGAGCATGAGACAAAAATGACGCAAATCAAAAAAGAGAACGCCAGATATGAAAACCTTATTGATTTTAATGATTTTAACATTTATTTATATTTATACGGGTACGAGTGAAGGAAATAATTAAAGTAGTTTCAGTATTATTGTGGTTGTATCTACATAATGCTTAAACTCCCAAGTCCAAATATCGGAAAAATAAGCCTTTTAGTTGCCATCCTGACATGGCTAGCTTTACTTTTTGTCGATATTACCAGGATATTTGATGTGTTGCACCAGCTTGATTCTGGGGTTCCTGAGGAGGTTTCTTTTATATTAGAACTCCTTTTTTTCATTACGGTTTATCTTTTTTACAATTACAATATCAATAAAAACGAAAACAACGAGTTTCTAAACCTGATTTGGCGCGGTGCTTCCACAGGATTAGTGGCTGCATGTATCTCACTGCTTTTTACGCTTTTCTATATGTTGCTTGGCGAAAGCAGATTGGCCCAAGACCCCTTACTGAGAAACTTCATTTACCATATCAACTTCGCTTTGATTACGCTTTTTTTGGTTTCTTGTTCACTCCTTTACAAGCATTTGATCTTATATCAAAAAACAAAAAAAGTAGTCCAACAATGGCAAGCCTTTGAAATCCTGCTTCTTGTGAGCATGTTTTTTATTTTTTTCAACCGCAATACCTTTGATTACAGCTTTATATTCGGATTTGTATTTCTGATTATCTTCTCTGCATCCCTATCGATAAATCTGAAATGGATTCCATACCTTACTTTCAAAGAAAAATGGAAATCCATACTTTTTCTCCTCACAATTTTGGTATGCATTTCCTACTTGTACCTGCAAATCCTACTGTATAGTGAAAGTGATCAGATCATGGTCAATTTGACCGATAACCTTTTTTTACATGCCCTTACTGCTTTTGTATTCCTATATTCGTTGTTCAGCTTTTTGGTTACTCTATTCACATTACCTACTTCCTCCGTTTTTGAGCAAAAGCTGATTGAGGCAATAAACTTCCAGCGGCTTAGCCAATCGATTAAACCTGGTCAGGATGAAAATCAGGTGCTAGACATCTTGATTGATTCCAGTATGAGTGCTTCTTATGCAGATGCGGGTTGGTTTGAGATCTTCAATGCCAATGGGTCACCTTCTTACATCCACCTGAGGTTTATCACGAAGACATTACGCAAAGAAGTGCAGGAAGCAGTGACTTCCTCTAAAGGTTTTTCTGAATTCCAGTGGGCAGGCAAAAACAACGAAAACAGGTTGTTTCAGGGAAAAATCGCACATCCCCTCTATAAATCGGTGATTGTTGTCCCGCTGATGGTTTATCAGGAGACCATTGGACGCATGTATTTGATCAAAGAGGTAAAGGAGGGTTTTAATAAAGAAATGATTAATATCATTTCAACATTTGTAGGCCAAGCGTGTATTTCTGTAGAAAACCATAGGCTGTTGAATGAAGCGATCAAGAACGAACGCTACAAAGAAGAACTGAAAATTGCACAAAGGGTACAGCGCAGCCTCTTACCCGAAGTGCTGCATCATGATGAAAGTTTTGAGATTTGTGCATTTTCTGAAGCTGCAGATGAAGTAGGGGGAGATTATTATGAAACCCAAATGCTCGCCGACCATCAATATGCAGTAATTATTGGGGATGTTTCAGGTAAGGGTACTTCAGCAGCATTCCACATGTCCCAGATGAAGGGGATTTTCCACAGTTTGGTTCAGTCCAATCCAGATCCTGGAGATTTCATTTTTAAAGCCAATAAAGCTTTGAGCCAATGTTTGGAAAAAAACCATTTTGTCACTACTGCTTATTACCTGTTGGACACCCAAAAGAAAACCATAAGGTACAGCAGGGCAGGCCACTGTCCGGCTTTATTCTATGATGCCAGTGAAGGTACCTGTACCTATCTGAGCCTTGACGGCATGGGCCTAGGCATCGTCCGCAGCCAACTATACAAAAAATATGTGGCAGAAAGTGAGTTTACTTATGAAAGCCAAGACATCTTGGTTTTATTCACTGATGGGATAATTGAAGCAAAAAATACAAATAGTCTCGAATATGGCTATGAGCGACTTCGGGAAGTGGTAAAGGAATCGTATACCTGCAACCCTACAGAAATCCAACAAAATATCATTTCCTCAGTCTATGGCTTCATTGGCAAAAACATCATTCCAGATGATGATTATTCTTTGCTGGTGATCAAATTCAAATAGGAACCTATACACAGAAAAAGCGTATAAAAAACCATGCTCAATATAAAGAAAATCAAGGAAAAAGACCATTACATTTTGGTTCTCGAAGGAGAAATAGATGCCAGCAACTCGGTAGAACTAGATGAAATGATTCAAAACATTCTTGAAAAAGGCCCGTCACACATTATTGTAGATGGCACTGCACTTGAATACATCTCTTCAGCCGGCTTAGGTGTATTCATGTCTTACTTGGAAGAGTTTCAAGAAAAAAATATCCGCTTAGTCATTTTCGGCCTGACTGATAAAGTACATCAGGTATTTGTTATTCTTGGCCTGAATCAATTGATTCCCATTCAATCCACCAAAGAAGAGGCACTTGGGCTGATTTATGCATCATAAGTTAAAGTTATATTGTGATACCACACAGCTTGCTGAATTGAGGTTTTTTTTGGATAATATCCTCCAAAAAACCCCACTTACAGCCATTGAACAGCATCAAGTGATGCTGGCAGTGGAAGAAGTGTGCGCCAATCTGATTATCCATTCACATTCCTGCAATCCAAAAGAGTTTATTGAAGTATACGTTAAAGAATTAGCTGATTTGCTCATTTTTGAAATATTGGATCTTGGAAAAGGATTCAATATCCTTGAATATCAAGAACCCAACATCACCCAAGTCATCAAAACGAAAAGAAAAGGTGGATTAGGCATTATCCTTGTAAAAAGAATCATGGACAAAATTGAATTTGAATCGCAAGGCAACCAAAATACTTGCCGCTTATTCAAACTTTTGAAATCCAAATAATTGTTAATAAATCCGCGATAATACTTTGTACGTCCAATTTTGTACATTTTAATTTGTAACATTGCAGTATTGTATTGGCATGTCATCCCCTATGAATAAAAAGCATTTAGGCATATATCTTTTAATTCTGGCTTTTTCTTGTAGTCCAAAGACTACCATGAAACAGGAGGAAGATCAGGTCCAGAAGGAGCGACCGCTGTTGGTTATCGGCAGCGAGGAAATCTATGCAGAAGAATTCCTTCACTTGCTTAATAAAAACCGTCAGTTTCAGGACAAAGAATCTAAGATCACACCTGAAGAATTTGACAACAACTGGGATTTATTTATCAATTATAAGCTAAAAGTTCTGGAAGCAGAAAACCTTGGCTTAGACACTGTAGAAGAATTCAGGAGAGAATTTGACATGTTCAAAGAGGATTTGATTAAGCCATACTTAATCAAAAATTCGCTACAGGAAGGGGAATTAATGAAAGCCTACAACCGCATGAAGGAAGTAGTCAAAGCAAGCCATATCCTACTTCAGTTCCCAAACAATGCAAGCAGAGAGGATTCTGTGGCAGTATTGACCATGGCTATGAAGCTGAAATCCGAAGCTGAGGGTGGCGCTGATTTCAATGAACTTGCTGTCAAATATTCAGATGACCCATCTGTAAAGGAAAACAAGGGAAGCTTAGGCTATTTTACATCTCTGCAAATGGTATATGCCTTTGAAGATGCCGCTTATGCATTAAAAATAAATGAGATCTCTGATCCTGTACTCACAAGCTTCGGCTACCATATCATCAAACTAGAAGATAGAAAACCCAATCCTGGAGAAATTCGGGTCAGCCATATCCTTGTCCGAGCCCAAATCGGTGATCCTGTAGCTGAAGAAAGGGCACTACGTAAAATCGGCGACATCTATACGGAATTACGAAAACCAGAAAGTGTATGGGAAGAGGTATGCCAACTTTATTCGGAAGATTTAGCTACCAGAAACTCCGGTGGAAATTTACCTTGGATAGGTTTAGGAGCTGTGATCCCTGAATTTGAAAGGGTTGCATTTGCCCTTAATGAAGAAGGGGAAATTTCACCACCCGTAAAAACTCCTTTTGGATTTCACATCATCAGACTGGAAGAAAGAAAACCTATAGCCAGCTATGAGGAAATGGAGCAATCCCTCAAATCCCGCATCCTCCGCGACAGTAGATCTACCTTGATTCAATCACAAGTCACTGCCATACAAAAATCCAAATATGGCTACTATGAAAATCAGGAAACAATAGAGGCAATTGAGGCGATGTTTTCATTAAGACTTGACGCTTTACGGAAGCAGGTTGAAGACAAGCAATTAGGTTCAGAAGTGCTCTTCGGCTCTGATTATGGAGTGAAAACCGTTAATGATTTCTTTGCCTACATTGATTTAGGCAATCAATCTTTTAAGGCCAGCAACAAATCACAATTTGAAGCTTGGTTCGAAAAATTCGTAGAAAACAGTCTAAATGAAGCTGAAGAACAGGATTTGATGGCCAATAATGAGGAATATAAACTGTTGGTGAAAGAATACCGAGATGGCATCTTGCTTTTCTCTCTAATGAATGAGAAAGTCTGGCAAAAGGCCTTGGAGGACAGCATAGGACAACTGAATTTCTATCAGGAACATATTGAAAGGTATCAGTGGAAAGAACGTGTTCAGGCGGTCATTGTCACGATGGCAAAAGAAGAGCAAACCAACTCTGTCAGAAGGTTCCTTTCAGACAAAAAGTACCAGCCCAATTTGGTAGACCGCTTGGAAAACACCTTTTTGCTCAACAATCCTCTGGCTTTCAATTTACAAGATGGTCTTTTTGAATGGCAAAACCACCCTGTCTTAAAGCAGGCTGCCAAAACCAAAGGCTTTCAAGAATTGAAGTTTGAAGGCCGCACCTATTTTGTAGTTACCGGTGAGAATATTGCCCCAGGCCCAAAAAGATTTGAAGAAACTAGGGGAAAGGTGATTCAGGATTATCAAGAACACCTGGATAAAACTATTATTTCGTCTTTGAAGGAAAATTATAATATCCTCATCAACGAAGATGAAAAACAGAAAATACTTGATCTTGTCGTCAACAAATAAGTGGTTCCCAATCATGCTCCTTTTTATGCTGGGGGCTTGCGATTTCTTCAGATTTAAATCTGGAGAACAAAATGAAGAAGACCCAGTAGTGGCTTCTGTCGGAAATCAGGAATTGAAAAGATCCGAATTGGCATTTGTCTTAACAGATATTGCAAGCTTGGAGGACAGCATCAATATCAGCAACCGCTACATCCAATCCTGGATTAGGAAACAATTGATGATTCGGGAGGCCGGCAAAACGATGACCTTTGATGAAGCGGAAATCAACAGAAAGCTGCTTGACTACCGCTATGCATTGATGGTATATGAGTTTGAGAAAGCTTTTGTAGAAGAAAACATAGACACCGCCATAGATGCTGCTGAAATAGAAGCTTATTATCAAGAGCATAAAGCGAATTTCAGTCTCAAGGAGATTATAGTGAGAACCAACTTTCTTAAACTGGAAAAAAATCTTCCTCAAAACAAGCAGCTTGAACGCATGTTGAGTAGTAAGACACCTAACAGGAAGGAACTTGAAAACCTAGCATTACAAGCGGCAAGTAACTACTTCATGGAAGATTCGACTTGGATCAGGTTTGAAGATATCATAGTCAATACCCCAATAGCCAATCATCCCAATAAAGTTGGGCTGCTCCAAAACAATAAGACCATTACAGTAGAAGATGAAGTATATCGATACTATTTTAAAATTTTAGAGTACAAACTTCAAGATCAAATTCCTCCCAAAGAATTTGTAAGCGATGAAATAAGCAAAATCCTGCTCAACAAAAAAAGAGTGGCTCTCGTCGAAGAACTTCAGAATGAAATATTCAGCAGGGCACAGCAAAACAATGAATTTAAAATTTATGAGTAAAATGAAATATATATTGCTCCCAATCCTGTTAATCTTTTGTGTTTTCTCAGCGAATGCACAGGAAAGTCAACAGGAAACCAAACCTACAACAGAAACACGGCCGTCAGGTCAAGTACTTGACAGGATTGTTGCCAAAGTCAATAATTATATTCTTTTGGAATCAGAAGTCCAAAAAGCCTATTTGGAAGCATTGGCCCAAAACCAACAAGGATTTGAAGCTCCTACTAGATGCGATATCTTCGAGTCTTTGGTCATCAACAAGCTGATGGTAGCCAAAGCTGACATAGATTCTGTGTTGGTAACAGATGCGGAAGTTCTATTTCAGGCAGATCAAAGATTTTCGATGGTCATGCAGCAATTTGGAGGGGATGAGAACATGCTTGCAGAAATCTATGGAAAGACCGCTGACCAGCTGAAAGATGAAATACAAGAATCCTTAAAAGAACAGCTTATCATCCAAAAGATGCAAGGCAAAATAACTGAAGGACTTACTATTTCTCCTGCAGATGTAAGGAAATTTTACAACTCCATCCCACGTGATTCCCTTCCTTTCTTCTCTGCAGAAGTGACAGTAGGGCAAATCGTCAAAAAGCCTGAGGTAAACAAACAGGTAAAAGACAGTATTAACAACGTACTTGTCAACTTCAAGGAAAGGATAAATGAAGGCAAAACCGATTTCCAAACGCTGGCAAGGCAGTATTCAGAAGACCCTATGTCTGCCATTCAAGGTGGTGAGCTCGGTTTCTTCAGAAGGGGAGAATTGGCTCCCGAATATGAGGCCACAGCACTTAACCTGAGACCTGGGGAGATCAGTGACCCTGTTGAGACCATGTTTGGTTTTCACATGATTCAACTTTTGGAAAGAAGAGGAAATACCTTCAATACACGTCACATCCTCATCAGACCAAAGGCTTCTGAAGATGATATCAAAGCTGCTGAGAGATTTTTGGACAGCATCAGGACCGCGATTCAAGACAAGAAAATTGATTTTGCCAAAGCAGCCAAAGAGCATTCCGATGACAGGGCTACTTCGGACAATGGAGGGTTTTTCTCAGATCCAGGATCTGGTTCCAACAGATTGACACTCCGTACTTTGGAAGATCCTATATTATACTTCACCATCGACAGCATGAAGGTAGGAAGCATTACCAAGCCTATGAGGTTTGATGATGAAAGGGAAGGTACACAAGTCAGAATTTTATTTTATAAAGCCAGGTTCCCAGCACATAGGGCAAATATGGATGACGATTACGAGAAATTAAAAGCTGCTGCTAAAAGAAGAAAAGAAGAAACCTTGCTGAACAAGTGGTTTGTCACTGCCAAAGAAGATGTATTTATAGACATTGATCCTGCATATGACAGGTGCAATGTACTGAAGAACGATTAGCTATTTTACACTGAAAGCAGTCCATAATAAAAAAAGAAATGCCCCCAATACCTGAAAGTATTGGGGGCAAATCATAAATCTTATAGCCTTGACTTTTTTAACCGGCTATGCGTTAATTCAATTCAGATTTTTTGGAATTAAACTGGGGTGATTCCTTAGCTTGGGTGATCAGGAGTTTCACTAGACGTTGATAAGAGATTCTCTTCTTCTCATCTTGCCTGCAGGCAATCCATACATCATTTTGAATCTTCTACAGAAGTAAGCAGTGTCTTTATAACCTACTTCTTTGCCAATATCCCTGATGCTCTTCTTGGAAGTTCTGAGCAATTCTACTGCTGCTTCCATCCTTTGATACTCGATATAATCCTGAGGATTGATACCTGTGAGCATTTTGAAATATTGACCTACATAATCTTCAGAAACATTGGCAACTTTCGCCAATACCTTATTTGAAAGGTCTCCTCCGATATTTTTCTTGATGTAATTGAACAAGTCAATAAGACGTGGATCCTTGAAATAGGTACTGTTAGTTGAAAGCTCCTCGACAAATAGTCTGTTTTTGAGGATGTGCCTTACAATTTCGATGACGAGCAGCTCCGTGTGGATTTTCATCACACGTTCTTTACCTGGAGTGTTTTGCTCAGACTCTTTGACAATGTCTTCTACTATGGAAGCAATACGGTCATTGAACCTGATGACAAAAGGCGGAATACCTAGAGAATAAAAAAAGTTGACAACATCAAAGACTTTAGCTTCAAAGTTGATGGAAGTGACACAATCTTCTTCCACATTCTTGATTTCTTTGAAACTTACCGTTTGCAGGTATTTTCTTTTGTTGTCTAAGAATTGCTCGTTGGTGATTTCGTTTTTCTTGGTGACTGTACCGAAAGAAAGACTTGTAGATCTTCCTGCAGGTATAAATAACACCTCTCCTTCATTTAACACCTCTTGCTCTTCTCCAAATTTGAGAGAGCCTTGGTGCAATAATATTACTGAGTTTTCTGTGTCATTGTAATCAGAAACAGATACCGATTTTTCAATTTTGAAGTTATTACCCTTCAAAAATCGAACTCCTACGGATTCAATGACTTTATTGTAATATTCCATGATACCATCATTTTGCGGTTATTCCGTAAAACTATGATATTTTTCTAAATAGCAGTATAATGATCCAATAAAAATTTGATATGAATAAAAAAAAGGCATAAAAAGTTTATTTTTATGCCTTTCACAAGATTTTAAAATGATTATCTTAAAAGACTTCTGGATATGACTATTTTTTGAATCTCACTAGTGCCTTCATAAATCTGTGTGATTTTGGCATCACGCATCAATCTTTCAACATGATATTCCTTTACGTATCCGTAGCCGCCATGTACTTGCACTGCCTCGATTGTCACGTCCATTGCAACCTGGGATGCGTATAGTTTTGCCATCGCGCTTGCATGTGCATAATCCATCTTCTGGTCTTTCAGCCAAGCCGCTTTAAGCACAAGCAATCTAGCTGCTTCGATTTGTGTGGCCATATCTGCTAACTTAAACTGAATAGCTTGGTGCTGACTAATCGGCTTTCCGAATGCCTTTCTTTCTTTAGAATAAGCAATTGCCAGTTCATAGGCACCAGATGCTATTCCCAAAGCTTGAGCTGCAATTCCAATACGGCCTCCATTGAGTGTCTCCATTGCAAAGGTAAACCCAAATCCCTCATCTCCAATACGGTTGGCCATTGGAACCTTGACATCAGTGAACATCAAGGAGTGGGTATCAGAGCCACGAATACCTAATTTGTCCTCTTTTTTCCCTATTACAAACCCTTCCCAGCCTTTTTCAACAATAAATACCGAAATCCCTTTATGACCTTTCTCCCTATTAGTCTGTGCAATAACCAAATAGACACTTGCTGTGCTGCCATTTGTAATCCAGTTTTTGGTTCCGTTAAGGAGGTAATAATCTCCTTCCAACTTTGCTTCGGTTTTTTGGGAGGTTGCATCTGAGCCGGCTTCAGGTTCAGAAAGACAAAATGCACCTATAACTTCACCTGATGCCAATGGCTTAAGGTATTTTTCTTTCTGTTCAGCAGTACCGTATTTCTCTAGACCCCAACAGACAAGGCTATTATTGACTGACATGGATACAGAGGCAGAAGCATCTATTTTGGAGATTTCCTCCATCGCCAGTACATAGGAGATGGTATCCATTCCTCCACCATTGTATTCCGGACTGACCATCATGCCCATAAATCCCAACTCACCCATTGCTTTGATCTGCTCGTAAGGGAATCTTGCTTCGGTGTCACGTTCTATTACACCAGGCAAAAGCTCGGTTCTGGCAAAATCCCTTGCCGCATCCCGCACCGCCATTTGTTCTTCTGAAAACTCGTAATGCATGTTAAATTTGGGTTATAGATTGATGATTGAATATAGAGCAAAAAAAAATAAGGGCCAATTTCTTGACCCTTAAATGTAAACTCAAATACCCTTCAAGAGTTTCTTGTTATTTAATTCCTGTTTCCGAAGAAAATGTAAATATAATAGGCTAATGTTGCCAGTGCGGCTAAAGCTGCGACCACATAAGTCATTGCTGCCCATTTCAAAGCATCCTTGGACATGGCATATTCAGACCGTGTTACAATATTCCTGTTTTCTACCCAAGCTAAAGCCCGATTGCTGGCATCAAATTCAACTGGAAGCGTTACTAATGTGAACAAGGTAATCACACTGTAAGCGGCAACTACAATGTAGCCTATAAATTCATAAGGAAGGCCAAGAGCAAAACCACCCAATAAAGAGGCAATCAAAACAAAATTCAAGATCTTGCCACTGGCGTTTTGAATAGGTACTAAAGCTGATCTCAGCTGAAGCCAGGAATATGCCGTAGCATGCTGAACTGCGTGTCCACACTCGTGCGCAGCTACTGCCGCTGCCGCTGCATTTCTTCCGTAATAAACATCAGGACTAAGATTGACTGTTCTATTGGCTGGGTTGTAATGATCTGTCAACTGACCTTCTACAGAAAGTACACGTACATCATTGATACCATTGTCTGCAAGCATCAATTCTGCTATTTCTTTCCCTGAAAGGTTGGCTTGCAAAGGTATCTGGGAATACTTTCTGAATTTGCTTTTAAGCTTATTGCTCACCACAAAGCCTACTACTGAGAATACAATGAAAATAAGGATGATCATATTGTTATTATTTTTGATTGTGCTAACGAAATTACGCCATTTTGGATGCTTTTCCTGAGATTATTTTAAAGTACAATCCTAAAGAGACTAATCCTACCACAATAATAGTCAGCACTTGACTGCCATGGATTATCGCAGCAAATATTTTGCCTTCCTCTTCGGACAATCCAAAAACCATCAAAATAAAAGCCACTAATGCATGAAAGGTCCCAATACCCCCCTGAACTGGTGCAATCATGCCAATACTTCCCATTACCATTACCATCAATACTGATGTAAGTGACAAACTGGCAGTAGAGGGAATTGCCCAAGCTACCATTACCATGGTGAGGTAATACGTAATCCAAATGAGGAAAGAGGATGCCCAGAACCCGGTTTGGTTTTGCACCTTCTTAAGACTTACCAGACCGGCAAATACATCCCTTATAAAATGTCTGACCTTTTTGAATATTCCTTTATCACGGTATTTATTAAAAACTATATAAGCAAATAGAATTGCTACTGCCAGGCCTGCTAAGAGCAATGGTAACATGGAAGTGAGCTTTTCCTTGAGGGTATCTACTGAAACAAGTTCAGCAACTAAAGAAAGAAACAATCTGCTTTCAGCAGCAAAGCCAAGAAAGATCAAACCTAAAAAGAAGAGTAAATCAATCGTCCTTTCCAAAATCACCGTCCCAATGGATTTGCCAATGGTAATATGATCAGTCTGAGCCAAAACCCCACAGCGGGCAACTTCTCCTGCACGAGGCACCACCATATTGGCTAAATAACCAATCATCAAAGCAAGTAGCACACGAAAGGTTGTTACCTGTTGATTCCCATCAGCCTGAAGCAGCAGTTTCCATCTCCATGCCCTAAGATAATATCCGGCTAAAGCGACGCCAATTGAACCAGCAAGCCAAGCCATGTTAGTCTCTTGAATGGAATTCCACAAAGTGGCTCCACTGATATCTTTATATAAATACCAGAAGATAAATACCGCAAAACTTAAGGACAGGATGACCTGTACCCATTGCTTAATGGTCAGTTTCAAATCAGCCGGTTATGGTCATCAGGAAAAATGATGACAGGTTTATAGTTCTTTGCTTCTTCAAAGTCCATTGATGCATATGAAATGACAATTACAATATCACCCACTTGCGCTTTACGGGCTGCCGGTCCATTGAGGCAAACCGTCCCGCTTCCTCTTTCTCCCTTTATCACATAAGTCTCTAATCGTTCACCATTATTGATGTTTACAATCTGGACTTTTTCGTTTTCTATAAGATTGGCAGCGTCCATAAGGTCTTCATCTACGGTGATACTTCCTACATAATGAAGTTCTGCTTGTGTAATCTTTACCCTATGGATTTTTGACTTCAATACCTGAATATGCATGTTGTGAAATTTTGCGCGAAACTAACTAATTATTGACAGATTGTCTATCAATCTCACTTCCCCAATATAAACTGCTATACAAACTGAGACGCCTTGGTGTCTTTCAAGCTGAACCAAAGGCTGTATGTCAGCGGTAGTGACCAGTTCCAGATACTCGAGTCGTGCCAACGGTTCCGAGGCGATCATATTCAAGCCCTTTTCCCGGATTTCAAACCATGATACACCCATCAATAGTTCATTTTTTGCCATGGTTAGCACGCGAAAAAGAATTGTTGCGGCTTTTCTTTCTTTACAATTGAGCCTAAGATTCCTTGAAGAGAGTGCCAGCCCATCTACCTCCCGCTGGGTAGGAACTATTATCAACTGTACATCAAAAGAAAGCTCCGAAACCAGCTGCCGAATTACAGCAACCTGTTGGAGATCTTTCTGACCAAGGTATAGAAAATCAGGATTAACAATATTTAACAACTTAGAAACCACAATCCCTACGCCGCTAAAATGACCAGGCCGAAATGCTCCCTCAAGCCTTTCGTCAAGACCTCCAAACGCTATAGTAAGAAGAGGCTTTTTGGCATAAATCTCCTCAGAAGTGGGTAAAAACACTGCATCTGCACCTTCTTCCTCGAGAAGTTTCAAATCTGCATTTTCGGTATTGGGATATTTTTGAAAGTCCTCTAAGTTGTTAAACTGCAAGGGATTAACAAAAATAGAAACAATTACAAAATCAGAAGAAGATTTGGCTTTTTTGACCAGCTCCAGATGACCCTTGTGTAAAGCACCCATTGTAGGCACAAAACCAATTGTTTTTCCAGAATAATGAAGGTTTTTGACTAATGATTTGACTGCCTCTCTAGTCCGGAGGATATTGATCATAATTTGGGATAAGAAGAGTAAAATAGAGGCAAAACTATATCAATATCCAGAAAAACAATGGCCTTAAAGCTTTTTTTTTGTAACTTTGTGCGTTAATTATTCCTCCACAATAAAAGAACAAGATATGTCCAAACTTCGTATTCTCTACGTTGCAAGTGAAATCAACCCGTTTCTCCAAACTTCAGAGGTTGCCAATTTCGTGAGAGCCCTACCACAGGCTATGCAAGAAAAAGGAATGGAAATCCGTATTCTTGTGCCAAGGTTCGGTTTGATCAACGAAAGAAAAAACAGGCTGCATGAAGTTGTGAGGCTTTCAGGGATCAATATTGCCGTAGGAGAGGAGGAAAAACCTTTGATTATCAAGGTGGCATCTATTCCAAATGCGAAATTACAGGTTTACTTCATTGATAACGAAGATTACTTTCAACGCAAAAGCGTATTTCATGATAAACATGAAAAATTCTATGAAGACAATGACGAAAGAGCGATCTTTTTCTGCAAAGGTGTAATAGAGACTGTTAAAAAACTAGGTTGGGCGCCCGATGTGGTACACTGCAATGACTGGATGACCAGTCTGGTCCCCATGTATCTCAAAACCACATATAAAAACGAGCCATTATTTAAAGATACAAAATCGGTGTTCGCTATTTATAATACCGGATTTACACATAAATTTGGCGATGATTTATTTGAGAAAGTTAAAATGGTGGATATTGATGACGCCATTTTAGCCCCTTTGAAATCAAAAGACTATGAAGGCTTCCTCAAAATCGGAATGGAATATGCCGATGTAGTAGTCAAAAACGAAGACATATCCGAAAGTCTAAGTCAATTAATAAAAGAGTGCTCTAAAGACAAACAGTGTGAGGTTAACAGCGAAGAAGACGAACAGCTTTTTGAAAGTTATTATAACATCTATACAGACCTCGCCGGCTAAGCTGGCTGCAGGTCTTTTATTATTCTTAACCATAGCGACATCCTGTGAGGATCCTTCCAACATCGGCTTGGAACTGGACCCAAACAGCAATCAGATAGGAGTTTTCTATCAGGAAATTCCATTGTCTGCAACTGTGGTTCAGCCAGATTCCATATTCACTACCAATACAGGTTACTTATTGGCAGGACATGATGAAGATGATTTCTTTGGGAAAACAGAAGCAATTGCCTATTCTAGGTTATTACTTCCTGATTCGTTGCCAAGAGAATCTGCTAAGTTAGATTCTGTGAAATTCTTCTTTAGAGTGAATAGTGTACTCACAAGGGATATCAATACACCTAAAACCCTACGTGTTCATTTACTTGAAGAACAAATACAGGATATTCAGTATTTTACCTTCAGCCAAGTTAAATTTCAAGAAACCCCATTGTTCCAAGGTTCTTTTAACTTTTCGGCAAGACAGGATACAATTGTATCCTTGAATGTCACCAATGGGTTTACTAGGAACTTATTTGATGCCATGAAGGCAAAAACAGCGTTTGAAAACATCTTTACTTTCAGAAATTTCCTTCCTGGAATCGCGATTACAGGGGTAGAGGCAGAGAAATCCTCATATACCATGTTTGCTGGTAGCAATACGGGTTTCCGCTTTTACTACAGCTATGAAGGAGATACTATTTCCAAACAAGTAAGTATTCCAACTGGAAGAGTTACAGGTCTTGCAAGACAC
>DAIPZN010000011.1:0-60237 GCA_036782195.1 Cyclobacteriaceae bacterium
TCAATTTATTTTTATTTACTTAATGCATGATGAACATTATAGTTGATAACTCATTTAAGTATTGTTTAAATTTCATGAGATGAGAAGAAACAATTTTAAAACTGGCTCCATATGAAAAGAGCCAGTTTTTTGGATAATGTTTGATCAATAGCTTATTGAAATCCTTTTCCCATTTTGATCTGCGGATTTATAAATGGCCATCAGGATTTTCATGTCATTCAAGCCCATTTCACCTGGGACTTTTGATGCAGTACCATTCTTGAAACTCTCAGCTTGTCCGTCCATTTGTTGGACTTGTTCATAGACATTAGGTAGGTTGATTTCACCTGAATCGGTAGCTCCGGCTTTGTCATCATATGCATAAGCAGGATCGATTTTGAACCATCCATTTGTGGCTTCTGCTTTCAGAATACCTTCACCTTCTGGATCATGATATGAGCTTTCACAGAAAGCTTTTACACCGTCTTCGAACTCCATTTCCCATTGAATAGATTCTTCTACTTCATAGAAGTAGGTTGGTTTGGTTACTTTACCATAATGGGCAGTGACAGCTTTAGGCAATTTGCCCAATGTGTAACATACACCTTGTACACAATAGATGCCCATATCCATCAGGGGACCTCCTCCAGCTAAATCCTTTCGCAGTCTCCAAACGTCAGGGTTTCCATTGGTTTTGTCGCTGTTGTTCTTGGCTTCCAACCTGGTTATTTTCCCTAGTTTTTCTTGTTGGCCAAGTTCCATTATTTTAAGATTGAAAGGTTCAAAATGGAGTCTATAGCCTATCGCTAATTTCACTCCGTTAGTTTTGCAGGCATTTACCATTTCTTCAGCCTCTTCTACATTCATTGCCATTGGTTTTTCGCAAATGACATGTTTTTTGGCTTTGGCAGCCCTTACTGTAAATTCCTTATGCATACTGATTGGTAGCACTACGTAGACGATATCAATATCCTTATTGTCTATAATCGAATCGAAATTCTCATAATTATATACATTGGAATCAGGAATTTGATAGGCTTTTTGCCAGGCGGGAATTTTGGAAGGTGTACCCGTTACAATACCTGCAAGGTAACAGTTCTTGGTTTGCAGAAGGGCAGGGGCCAATTGATTGGCGCTATATTGTCCCAGTCCAACTAATGCTATTCCTAGTTTGCCTTTGTTTTTAGAGTTTAAACTTGCTGCTATAGTTGTCAAGGGACCATGAACTAGGCTTGCTCCTAAACCAAATGAGATCCCCCTCAATACATTTCTCCTAGTTACCTTTAAGCTGTCCATATTCATTTAAATTGTCGGTGTACCACCAGTAACTTGGACAGTTGATCCTGTCATGTAACTTGAATCTTCAGATGCTAGTAGCACATATACTGCAGCCAACTCTGCAGGTTGCGCGGCCCTTTTGAGCGGTGTACTTTTTCCAAATTCCTTCACTTTATCTTCCGGCATGGTAGAGGGAATCAGGGGAGTCCAAACTGGTCCAGGTGCCACGCAATTGACCCTAATGCCATCATCGGCCAGGAGTTGGGCTAGTGAGGAAGTGAAATTCTGGATAGCTCCCTTGGTCGCTGCATAAGCCAATAAGATAGGTTTGGGATTGTAGGCATTGACGGAAGAAGTATTGACAATGGTACTTCCTGGCTCCATGTGCGGTTTAGCTGCTTTACACAGATAAAACATCGCATGGATATTGGTTTTGAAGGTATATTCCCATTCTTCGGAAGGAATATCTTCAAGCTTTTCATGGGTCATTTGAAAGGCTGCATTATTAACGAGGATGTCGATTCTCCCTAGTTTTTCGCCTGTTTCTTTGACAATCTTTTGACAATGGGCTTCATCACTGATGTCCCCTTTGATTAAGATAGCTTTTCTTCCGGCTTCTTTTACCCATTTGGCTGTCTCTTCTGCATCTTCATCTTCCGAAAGGTATGAAATTGCCACATCTGCACCTTCACGCGCAAAAGCAATGGCAACGGCCCTGCCAATGCCTGAATCGCCGCCGGTAATGATGGCTACTTTGTCTTTAAGTTTATCAGAACCTTGATAAGTTCTTTCTCCATGGTCTGCTTGGGGATCTAAGTCTTTTTCATAACCAGGAACCTCTTGCTTTTGGTCTGGAAATGGGGGAGTAGGATGTTTCTCTTGTGGATCAATGCTGTTTTCTGTAAGGTTTGCCATTGTGTATTTGTGAAAAAGGTTAAACTTATTTAATTAGGCAGTAGTTGCCATATCAACTAAATAAACAAAGCCTATTCCAAAGGCAACATCTTTTAATTGGATATTGAATTTCATTGATAAAGCTATTGATAATGCTGAAAAGATCCTTTGTTAGCTATCAAATTGAAGTCTTAAGCTTTATAGAATTAAATTATTTGACAAAAAATCTATATGAATTATACATAATGGAGCCCTGCAGCATCAAAATGAGGTTTTGATAATTAATAAAATTAATTGTATATCTTGTTGAAGTTTCGAAATGAGTGGGTGATACGGAAATCTTTATTTATTTACGAATTATTTAATTGAAAAAAAATGAAATTATTCTCCGCTTTATTAGGTAATTCTGCCACTGTTCCGGCAGAAGAATTGTATAAAAAATACGCTAAACTTCTTATAGAAGGGGAGGTTATCCATATCGGTTTCAAACTGATCCGGGATACATTTATGTTTACGGATAAGCGGATTATCCTCATTGATGTACAAGGACTTACAGGTAGTAAAGTAGCTTATAGATCAATAGCTTATCGCAGTATCAGTAAGTTCAGTGTAGAGACAGCTGGTACCTTTGACCTTGATGCGGAGTTGAAGATATGGGTATCCAGCGAAACCCAACCCAGTATCACCAAACAGTTCAATAAGTCAGTGGATGTGTACGAAGTGCAAAAAATCCTTGCGTCTTTTGTTTTAAAATAGAAGCTTAATGGTTGTTCTTAAAATTCAGGAGCAACATCATTCTATTCTCTGTATCATCCCAACTATGTACTTCTTCCGGCACAATTTTGATTAAAATTAGGTGAGGGTCGTCCAGTCCTTCTGGGAATAGATCTTGCACATCATCTGACCATAGCTTGTCCATTTTCTTTTTGCTTTCAGAAAAAGTAGCTTTCCCATGAACCATCAGATAGGTATTGTCAGTATCGCTTAAAAAAGTCAATGTGATGATTTTATCATCTTCCATTTCATCAATCCAATACCAAGTCTCTTTAGAAAAAAACCAGATACATCCGTCATCATCAACTTTGCTGATAGTCATTGGACGGCCGCATAGGAATTTTTCATCTTTTTCATCGGTTATCATCATGCACATTTTAGCGCTGTTGACAAGATTCTTATAGTTCTCCAGCTTCTCTGAAAACTGTGCTTCGATTGCCATAGAGGTGTATTATTGTTAGGTTGTTTAAGGATCAATAGCGAACAAATAGTCAGCCATTGCACAAAATTAGTTTATGGAGCTCTTCTCCCCGTTACATTTTTGGAATGGAGAATTGTATAATTTTTAGTCGAAAAACCAGTCTGTCCTTTTCATGGTAAAGGCGGAAAGAAGGATACGTATACCGCATCATTCTTTCCTTTTTGTCATTTGCAACAATATAGCTTGTGCTAAAATGAATCACCCTTCCCAAAAAAAAATCTTGCTGTATAGTTAATTAGTTGGTCATCTTGCCTCGCTCCCCCGGATGATATTGCTTTCCTTGTACGACTGACTTGGCCATATCTAAAAGTTGTACCATTTTATTGGTCTTTGTATCCCAATAATTTACCTCCGTGGGACTAACCTTGATCAATTTCATGTCCGGATCATCCAAACCGTCAGGAAACCACGCTTTCAGCATGGGTTTCCAAAGTTCTTCCATTTTGTGACGGTCATCAGAAAGTCTTGCCTTTCCATTGATCATCAAATAAGTATCATTCGGTTCGCTGATGATGGCCAGAGAAATATTTTTGTCTTCCTCTATTTCATCAGTAAGATGGTAAGATTCTCTTGTGAAAAACCAAATGCTCCCATCTTCTTCAATTTCATTCATGGCCATTGGTCTACCGGAGGGATGCGAAGCATCCTTTTCAAGTGTGATCATCATACAGATTTTTGCCTCACTTGCCATAGAGATGAACTTCTCCATGTTTTCTTTAAGCTGTTCTTCCTTCACCCTTTTTTCGTTTTAAAATCAAAAATGTGACTTCTACCGCTTCAATTTCGGCGGGTAACTAGGTGTAAAATTATCAAACAGAAATTATTTATCCTTTACATGATAAAAATGGTTAATTGCAAGATTATATAGATTAAATAAAGAAAAATTAGCAATTAAACTTTCTGAAATTAAAACCAATTTTCACTCATATTAAGAGTTGTTTGGTCATCGGAGCTAAGCTTGGCAGCAAGTGGGTCTATTTTTCCAAGCTCATATGAGAAGTAATATTGCATGGCCATGATTTTTCCTAAATAAAAATCTGATTCAGGAGATTGCTTATCCAATGCTACTTGCGAGACTTCAGCTTGCGCCAACCACTGCCAACCTATACAGAGGATACCCATCATCTCTAAATAAAGCGTGGCATCTGCAAGAAAGTGTTCTGGATTTACGACAGCTTTTTTTGCCAGATGAAGGGTGACATCCTGCACTCGTTTATGATACTTTTCCAACTTGTCTGCATGCCGGCTTAGTTGTGGGTGTTTTTTGGCTGTCTCTATTGTTGTACTTAGGCCCTTTACCAAAAGTTTAAAAGCTTTTCCATCCTGCATCAGAACTTTTCTACCTAACAAATCCAATCCATGTATACCTGTAGTCCCTTCATGAATGGGATGGATCCTAGCTTCTCTGTAATATTGTTCAACAGGGAAATCTATGGTATAGCCAGCTCCTCCTAATACCTGTATGGCAGCAGAGGTGGTCAGACAGCACATTTCTGCAGGATAGGATTTGGCTATCGGGGTCAATAAATCTAAGAGCAACAAGGATTCCTCTTTTTCAATACCATCAGCGGCATGGGCTATGTCAGCTAGTTTACTGCAGTATAAAAGTAGTCCCAGTGCCCCTTCCGTAATTGATTTCTGAAATAGCAACATGCGCTTGACGTCAGCATGTTGGATGATCGGGATCTGAGGAAGGTTCAAGTCTTTGGATCCTGTTTTTCTTCCCTGAGGTCTTTCTTTGGCGTATGCCAATGAAGAAAGGTATGCTGCAGTACCAATGGCTGTGGCATTTAGCCCTACACCAATTCTGGCTTCATTCATCATCTGAAACATATACTTGAGCCCCATATTTGCCTCACCGACAAGATAACCTTCACAATTGGGTCCCATTATCAAATGCGCAATCGGTGCTCCTTTATAGCCCATCTTATGGTAGATTCCAGCAGTGGTGACATCATTCGGAGTGCCATCAGGAACCCTTATTTGCGGGACAATAAATAGGGAAATTCCTTTGGTACCACTTGGCGCACCTTTTATCCTTGCCAACATCAGGTGGATAAAATTTTCGCAGGCATCATGATCGCCACAGGAGATATATATTTTTTGGCCAGTGATGTGGTAGGTCCCTTCAATGGCAGTAGGCACTGCTAATGTGGTCAAATCTGACAAAGAGGAACCTGCATCAGGTTCTGTTAGCGCCATTGTTCCTTGCCATTTCCCATTATAAAGATTAGGAATGAACTTCTCCCTTAATTCCACACTTGCAAATGACCTGATCAAATCAGCTGCTCCAGTGGTCAAAAACGGATAAACAGAGGCTGAGTAATTTGCTGCCTGAAAAATAAATCCTGATGCCATATACACAGTGCCTGGAAGTTGCTGTCCACCCTCTTCGTATGGAAACTTTGCATTGATCCAGCCATCTTCCCCGAATTTGCGGTATATCTTTTTCATCGCCTCATGGACCCGGATTTTCCCATCAACCAACTGAGGCTCTTGCCTATCCAGAGCACTTAATAAAGGATATAAGGATTTTTCAGCTATTTGATCGGCTGCATCCAAAACCATTTCTATTGTCTGCCTGTCATGGTCTTTATAATAGCCATATTGGGTGAGCTCCAGTACTTTGATGTTTTCGAACAACTGGAAAAAAAGATCTCTTCTAGAGTAGAAATGCATAGAGAAAAGGAAATGTTCCTGGGATGATTAAATGCAATTTAAATATTTACTGCCATTTTTTGACATCAGCCAATTAAGCTGCTAAAGTGTCCTAATGACCTTACATGGATTGCCAGCAGCTACTACATCGGAGGGAATGTCTTTTGTCACCACTGATCCTGCTCCGATGATACTTCTAGACCCGATGCTTATCCCCGGACAGATGACAGAATTCCCACCGATCCAGACATCATCACCAATACGGATAGGCTTTCCATATTCTGCCATTGTACCTCTAAGTTGGAAATTCACAGGATGCGTAGCTGCATAAAACTGTACATTCGGCGCGACAAAAACCCTACTGCCAAATTTGATTGGGGTCACATCAAGCAATACACAATTGAAATTAAAGAACACATCATCACCAACTTCAATATTGTATCCATAATCACAATAAAAAGGGGGCTCTATCCATAGATTTTTACCTGCTTTACCGATTAACCTGCTTAACAGCTCAAGTCTGAAAGCCACATCCTCTGGGTCGGAATCATTCAGTGCTTTGGTAAGTTTTCGAGCCTTCAGACGTTCGGCTGTCAGCTCTGGGTCAAGGGCCATATACAGCTCTCCTGCGAGCATTTTTTCCTTTTCGGTTTTCATATTATCCCTTTTCTTTTCTTAAGTCTAGTCTAGTCATGACTGATTCGGCCTGCGCAATATGCCTTTTTTCATGGGCAATAATTATTTCAATTGCCTGATAAAGACTATATACGATCAATGGATTTACAGGCGAATGAATAATGGGATTTTTTAGGACAAAGGGCTCATTTAACCAATCAATCAGCTGTTGCTGGACTGCAATAAACTGGTTGAGAATATCTTCCTGATAATGGGAATTTGTCGGTTCCCATGACTTGAAAGTCTTTATTTTTTTTCTTCCTCCGTCACTCACGGAATTGTAAATCATCTTCCCGATCATTTTTGGAAAAAAGTTTATTTTGCCGATGAAGGCACCTTGAAAACTGCCATTTTGCAGTTTTTTGAAAATAGGAAAGTAGCTACTGTTGACCTGTATAAGATGGTCAAAGTTTTCTGCTATGCTCCATTGGTCAGGGGCTGGCTTGGTATTGAGTTGATCCACCCTCAGGCCTGAGAATTTTTCCCGGACCTCATCGGAAAGCGCCTGAAGTTCCTTTTGCCAGTTAAGTATATTGAGCATAGCAGTGGTTTATTTTTGGTTCGAAAACAGTTTTTCTATTCCTTCCATAAGCAAAGGCCCTGTATCAGGACCCAAAGACATGCTTGTAAGGTATGGAGCATGTGGAAGACTTTGATCGCTAAAATAAGAGGGTTTCAAGATGTATCCTAAAGCATCTTGACCTAATCCTATTACGAATTGGGGTCCTTCTGCCATAATGGCTTTAGTCTGAAGCCCATAGAGCGGGGCAGTTTCACCTGGATGTGTGACAAAAGTAGCTTCTCCAATTTTCAATGAGATCAGTTCTGTTTCTAATTCATCTGAGACAGGTAAGTTGATAATACCGGCCTGCATCATCAGCTTCCAATTCTGGTTAGCAATTGGAAATTTGATTTTTATGGATTGAAAGATGATGTCATGGCTTTGGAGGTATTGCGGTTGCTGTAATCCTTCAATGCTGGCTTTAGCCAATTCCTTTCCAAAATTTATTGCAGTAAGGTAATCTCCTCTGCCAGTTGTTGGTTGGATCCACCCACCTATGGCACCTTGAAAAAACAAATGCTCGGCTGTTGGGAATTTATTATTCATCTCTTGATAAAATCCCGCTACAAAATCTGCAGAAACCTCAGAAAATGTCCCGTCCAAAAACGTTGGGTGACAAGAAAAGTTTGTCAGGCTTACAATGGCGTTTCCGTTTGGATCTTCGAAAACCAATGTAGTCAATGACCTGTCGATTTCTTCATCACAGATATTTGCTACCACTCCCTCTCCAAAAGAAGTCTTTCCATAATAACCTTTGGCAGGTTTTATAGCGCTAGCTGCGGCTTTAATTTGAGCCACAACTGCATCAGTCAATGTTTCCATATACCCAGGATCTACTCCACTGGCTGTATAGTCTTTTCCCCACAGCCCCACGACATCAGGTCCTGAATGCGTATGGGTAGAGCTGATGATGGTATTTGATGCAGATAAAGGAATAGCAAAATCCTCTTTTGACATCTTCTCCCTGATTTTTTGAAGGTCAGGATAGAGCAATCCTATGCAATCAACAGTCACAATGGCCACCGCTTCATTGCCATCATAAACTACCATTGCCTTTGCAAATAAACTGTCCAATACTCCCGTGAAAACCCGGTTTTGTTTATCCCCAGCAATAAAAGCACCTATTGGTGGGTTCACAGCTTGCTTACTGACGCCGATAAACAATTCCGGATTGTCTTCTTGTTGGTGCTTAGTCATGCAGCTGATGGTTAAGCTGATGCTAAGCCATAGCATTAAAATGAAACATTTAGGAGGTGGATTCATGCTTAAAAGGTTTTTGTTGGATGAAATAAACTTCCATTATTTCACTTAAACTTCAAAATAAAATTTTTACAATCCATTGAAAATCACCTATAAATCCGCTTATTTTCACATAAAAGAACTTTTGTGTCAACCTTGAATGTTACCCTAGGATTTTAATCTACACCATGAGCAAAAGCAATTCAGGAGAAAGCAGGGTAACCATGTCCCATGTTTTCAAAACCATCATCTGGCCTAGAAGAAGGCATCTCTTTACAGGTTTGTTTCTTATCATCATCAGTAGGGTCTCGGGATTAATTTTGCCTGGAGCCAGCAAGTACCTAATAGATGATGTGATTCCATCCAACGACATGACCATGCTCAAGTGGTTGATAGTAGTGGTCGTAGTGGCGATAGTAGTCCAGGCAGTTACTTCTTATGCCTTGACACAGATCCTGAGTGTTGAAGCGCAGCATTTGATCTCAAAGCTTAGGGCCCAGGTTCAGCGGCATATCATACAGTTGCCCATCCGTTTTTTTGACAATACAAAAACAGGTGAACTCGTGTCTAGGATCATGACGGATGTAGAGGGGGTGAGGAACCTGGTCGGTACCGGATTTGCGCAAATGATCGGCGGCAGCCTGACAGCTTTGGTTTCTTTAGGATTGCTGCTCTATATCAGTCCTTTAATGACTCTTTATGTTCTGGTCCCTGTCATTGTTTTCGGCTTGATCTCATTGAAGGCCTTCGGCAAAATCAGACCGATTTTCAGAGAAAGAGGTAAAATCAACGCTCAGGTTACCGGCAGACTTACTGAGACTCTTGGCGGGATCAGAGTGATCAAAGGCTTCAATGCCGAACCTCAGGAAATCAGTACTTTTGAGGCCGGAGTAGAACGGTTGTTCCAAAATGTAAAAGCAAGTCTCACTGCCACTAGTTTTGTTACTTCTGCTGCCACTTTACTGTTGGGTTTAGCATCAGCAGGCATCATGGGGATAGGCGGGTATATGATCATGGATGGGCAGATGACCTTTGGTGATTTTCTGGCTTTTACGTTGTACCTGGGTTTTATGATTGCACCTATTGTTCAGATGAGCAATATAGGGAGCCAACTCACCGAAGCTTTTGCAGGTTTGGATAGGACAGAGGAAATCATGAACTATCCCATTGAAGGCTCTGAGAGCAGTAGAAGCATTACCATTCCTGTCATTAAAGGTGAAATAGTTTTTGACAATGTTTCCTTTGCTTATGAAGAAGGTAAAGAAGTGGTCAAAGGAATAAGTTTTAAAGCTGAAGCGGGCTCCGTAACGGCATTGGTAGGCACCTCAGGCTCCGGCAAAACAACAATTGCAGGTTTGGCGGCTTCTTTTTTGAACCCTGATTCGGGTACTATTACCGTGGATGGTGTGGACATGCAGCAAATTACCCTATCCAGCTACAGGTCTCAGCTTGGGGTGGTATTGCAGGATGATTTTCTTTTTGAAGGAACGATTAGGGAAAACATCCTATTTCCCAGACCGGATGCTTCGCTTGCGGAGCTACATGCAGCTGTAAAAGCCGCCCATGTGCAGGAGTTTACAGATAGATTTGAGTTGGGATTGGATACAGTAATTGGGGAAAGGGGGGTAAAACTAAGCGGAGGCCAAAGACAAAGGATAGCCATAGCACGGGCTATTTTGGCAGATCCTAGGATATTGGTCTTGGATGAAGCAACTTCCAATCTGGACACTGAAAGTGAATCCCTTATCCAATCAAGCCTGAAAGAGCTGATGCAAGGCCGGACAACCTTCGTCATTGCCCACAGGCTCAGCACAATTAGACAGGCAGATCAAATCCTCGTTATAGAACAGGGGCATATCGTGGAGCAAGGTAGGCATGATGAACTGATTGATGCAAAAGGAAGATATTTCCAACTCTATACTTATCAAGCAAGAATTTAATAGACAAAGCTTAGACCTGTCATATATTGGGAGGAAAAACACATCAATCCCGAGAGGACAGAAAAGTGAACCCGATGCTCTAAATGAGAAGCCTCAACATTGAACTTGTACTGATCGAATCTACTGACTCCTTGCGTTTAATGATTTGATGAACAACCAAAAGCTTGAAGGTACCATCATACTTGATTATGCTGCTCATAGAAGTGCCCCCAATAAGCGTAAAACTTTTTGGGGGCACATCATAAGGGATATCCTCTTTTTTCGGTTTGTTGTAGCTTAACTCAAAGATTGGTTTTCTTTAGAGGCCAGATCCAGAATAAGGTCATATTCAGCCGGGGTCAGGTCTTTGAAGAAGTAATTCACAGGGTTGACATACCTTCCGTCCTTCAAAACCTCGTAGTGCACATGAGGTGCCGTGGAAGATCCGGTGTTACCCACGGTTCCGATTTGATCACCTCGTTTCACTTTTTGACCTTGTCTGATCGTAAAATCATTTAAATGGGCATACCTGGTTTTGAAACCAAAGCCGTGGTCAATCTCTATATATTTGCCATATCCACCAAAGACAGTAGTGACCAAAGTAACTACGCCATCTCCAGTTGCATAAATCGGTGTGCCTTTAGGTGCTGTGAAGTCCACACCCGTGTGCATTTTTTTCACTTTCAAAATAGGATGTAAGCGCATCCCAAATCCGGAAGCAAGCAAATTCAGGTTTTTGTTCAATATTGGCTGGATAGCTGGTATTGATGCCCAGTATTCTTCTTTTTTCAAGGCCATTTCTGTGATCTCATCATAGCTCACAGACTGCACATATAATTTTCTTTTCAGTGCATCAACTTTGCTGCTCAATCCTAGAATCAACTGTTCTTGTTTCAGGCCCTTTTCTTTGATGTCCTTGTAATGATCTACTCCTCCGATTCCTGCGTTTCTGATAGATTGTGGTAGTGGTTCTGTCTCAAAAATCACCCGGTAAAGATTGTCATCGCGCTGTTGTAGATCATTGACCATGACCGACATTCTGTTTACTTCTTCACCAAGTAATTGGTAGTAAATTTTAAGTTCGGCGTTTTCTTTTTTCAATAAAAGCTCCTTGGGACTATCAAAATACAGGTTAAAAATCAGGAGAATACCCAATGCCAATATGGAAGCGAGAGAAATAAATCCTAGGGTATTTAAGGCAATATCCCACTTGCTGCGGGTATATCTCTCATATTTACAGGTTTTTGGGTCGTAGTAATATTTTATTCTACTCATTATAATTTGCAGGCTAATTATTCTAATTTTGTAGCCCCTAAAAGACTGGGGTGAGAGTCAGGGGGACCGCAAATATAAGGATATTATCTCACAAACCGAACATAGTCACTAGCTTACATGGAAGCCAAACAAATCAGAAGTACTTTTATACAGTTTTTTGAATCCAAACTACATCAATTCGTACCTTCTTCACCTATTGTGGTCAAAAATGATCCTACCCTGATGTTTACCAACGCAGGAATGAATCAGTTTAAAGACTATTTCCTGGGAAATGAGACTGCCAAATTTACCCGTGTGGCAAATAGCCAAAAATGCCTAAGGGTATCCGGAAAGCACAATGATCTTGAAGAAGTGGGCGTGGATACCTATCACCATACCATGTTCGAAATGCTGGGGAACTGGTCTTTCGGAGATTACTTTAAAAAAGAAGCAATTGAATGGGCATGGGAACTGCTGACTGAGGTATACAAACTTCCAAAAGATAGATTGTATGTCTCCGTATTTGGAGGTGACCAAGGGGACAAATTGGAAAAAGATCAAGAAGCTTTTGATTTCTGGAACCGTATTGTTCCTTCGGATAGAATTATTTTCGGAAGTAAAAAAGATAATTTCTGGGAAATGGGTGACACAGGTCCTTGTGGTCCTTGTTCTGAAATCCATGTGGATCTACGTTCTGATGAAGAGCGGGCTACTGTAAGTGGATTTGACTTGGTCAACAACGACCATCCCCAAGTTATTGAAATCTGGAACCTCGTGTTTATGCAGTATAACAGGCTATCTGATGGAAGCCTCAAAGAGCTACCAGCAAAGCATGTGGATACAGGGATGGGCTTTGAAAGATTGGTAAGGGCCATTCAGCAGAAGTCTTCCAATTATGATACGGATATCTTTACCCCTTTTATAGAATTTTTAGCAGCAAAATCCGGTAAGGCTTATGGTGAAGACGAAAAAACGGACATTGCCATGCGTGTCATTGTGGACCATATCCGTGCCATTTCATTTACAATCGCAGACGGTCAGTTGCCTTCCAACAACAAAGCAGGATATGTGATCAGGAGGATTTTGAGAAGAGCTGTTAGGTATGGGTATACCTTCTTAGGCTTCCATAAGCCCTTCATGCATGAACTGCTGCCTTTGTTGGCTCAAAACTTCGGCGAAGTATTTCCGGAAGTTGCCGCCCAGCAGGATTTTATCGCCAAAGTCATCCAGGAAGAAGAAGCTTCTTTCCTCCGGACATTGGACAATGGCCTGAAGATGTTGGAACAGATAAAATCAGATACTGAAGTCCAATCTTCCAAAATCATTAACGGCAAGATTGCATTTGAGCTTTATGATACCTTTGGATTCCCACTGGATCTTACCTCATTGATTGCCAGGGAAAATGGACTTTCCGTAGATGAAAAAGGTTTTGCAGCCGAAATGGAAAAGCAGAAAAGCCGATCAAGAGCTGCCGCAGAGCAAGAAACAGGTGATTGGGTACTTGTCAATGCTGATGAGGGAGTTTCATTTATCGGGTATGATTCCCTTTTCTCAGAAAGTAAAATCATCAAGTATAGAACCATCAAAGATCAAAAAGGCACCAAGTATCAACTGGTTCTGGATAAAACACCTTTTTATGCAGAAAGTGGTGGCCAAGTAGGTGACAAAGGGATTTTGCGATCCAGGGATGAGGAAATCCTCGTCTTGGATACCAAAAAGGAAAATGACCTTATCATACATTTTGTAGACCGTGTACCATCTGATATTGAGGCGACTTTCAGTGCACAGGTTGATTCTACCAAAAGGAAATTGACCAACAACAACCACTCTGCTACCCATCTTTTGCATGCAGCACTCAAAACTGTTCTGGGTAACCACGTACAGCAAAAAGGAAGTTTGGTCAATGAACACCTGTTGCGTTTCGATTTTGCACATTTCGCCAAACTTACAGAAGAGGAAATTGCCAGAGTGGAGCATATTGTCAATGCCAAAATCAGGGAAAATATTGCTTTAGGCGAAGAGCGAAACGTTCCAATAGAACAGGCAAAGCAAAAAGGAGCCACAGCACTTTTTGGTGAAAAGTATGGAGACTTTGTGCGCGTGATCACTTTTGATCCTGAATATTCGGTAGAACTTTGTGGAGGGACTCACGTTTCTTCCACAGGTGTGATCGGATTGTTCAAAATCATTTCGGAAGGTTCAATATCTGCAGGGGTAAGAAGAATAGAAGCAGTCACAGCAGATGCCGCTGAGCAGTATGTCAATGATCAGCTGAAATTGCTTAAGGAAGTGCAGGAAATGCTCAAGAACCCGCGTGATGTAGTCAAATCACTGGAAAATGTACTTCAGGAGAAAGCAGACCTTAAGAAGGAAATAGAAGCTTTACAGCTTGCACAGGCAGGAAATCTCAAAACTGAACTTCTTCAGAAAATAGAATCATCTGGAGACATCAAAAAACTATTTGCACAGGTGGACTTGCCATCTGCAGATGCCTTGAAGAAACTGGCTTTTGAGCTTAAAAACGAAGTTGGCAACCTGGTGGCAGTGCTAGCCGCATCAATTGATGGCAAGCCTCAAGTTGCGGTGATCATCGATGAGCAATTGGCAACTGCAAAAGGATGGCATGCAGGAAACATTGTAAGGGAACTTGCCAAACACATCCAAGGAGGAGGAGGGGGTCAGCCTTTCTTTGCCACTGCAGGTGGTAAAAATATGGAAGGCCTTCCAAATGTCCTTGTAATGGCAAAGGAGATATTCTCTTGATGTAATAAAAGAATTTAATATTTGGTTTTGGCGGATTTTGATTTCATTTTTGACCCGCTAAGATTCAGTAAAGATAGAAGAACAATATGCTTTCAGCGGAATTGAAAAATAAATATGAGTTGGTAGTAGGCCTTGAAGTCCATGCGCAATTGCTGACCAAGAGTAAAATGTACACTGCGGATTCTACCGAATTTGGTAATCTTCCCAATACACATATTTCTGTAATCACCCTTGGTCATCCCGGTACATTGCCCAAGGCCAACCGTAAAGCTGTGGAGTTTGCGGTCAAGATGGGGCTTGCCTGTAATTCTTCTATCACCAGGACCAACGTTTTTGCGCGCAAAAACTACTTTTATCCTGATCTTCCAAAAGGGTATCAGATCACACAAGATAAAAACCCGATCTGTGTAGGCGGGGAGGTTCCCATTACCTTGCCGGACGGTACCCAAAAATCTATTGCACTGACAAGGATCCACATGGAAGAAGATGCCGGTAAATCCATGCACCTTCAAGGTGAAGTGGATACTTTGGTAGACTTCAATAGGGCAGGAGTGCCGTTGATTGAAATTGTTTCAGAGCCTGATATCAGATCTTCCGAAGAAGCATATGCGTATTTGGTAGAGATCAAAAAACTGGTGCGCTATCTGGACATCTGTGACGGTAACATGGAAGAAGGTTCATTGAGATGTGACGCCAATATCTCGGTACGCTTAAGAGGTGCCTCCGAGTATGGTAAAAAAGTTGAGGTCAAAAACATGAACTCCTTTCGCAACGTGACCCGTGCGATCGAACATGAATACGAGAGGCAGATAAAATTGATAGAAGCAGGTGAGGAAATCATTTCCGAAACCAGGACTTTCGATGCTGTTACGGATTCTACTGCTAGCATGCGTACAAAGGAAGACCTGAATGATTACAGGTATTTTCCTGAACCGGACCTTAGCCCTGTGGTGATTTCTGAAGAATGGCTCAGTAGCATTGCTGAATCTATGCCACCGTTGCCAAGAGCGCTTTACCTTAAGTTCATTTCAGAATATGGTTTGCCTGAGTATGATGCTGGTGTACTTACAGATAGTAAGGAAATCGCACTTTATTTCGAAGAACTCTGTGGCATGACCAACAATTACAAAGCAGCATCCAACTGGGTCATGGGCCCTGTAAAAAGCTATTTGAATGAGTTGACACTTCACATTTCTGACTTTCCTGTAACTGCCAAACGACTTGCAGACATTATTGCTTTGATTGATGATGGCAAGGTGAGTTTTACAGTTGCTTCCCAAAAAATTTATCCCGAAATGTTGAGAGATTTGAACAGGACACCTTTAGAAATCGCCCAGCATCTTAACCTGATCCAGGAAAGTGATGAAGGGTCACTTAAGCCAATTGTGGTCAAAGTACTTGAAGAAAATGCCGCAAAGGTAGAAGAGTACAGGTCAGGTAAAAAAGGTTTATTGGGGATGTTTATGGGTCAGGTGATGAAGCAATCCCAAGGAAAAGCCGATCCTAAGGTGGCGACAAAGCTATTGACAGAACTATTAGAAAACTGATATGATCGTATACAGCAGATTAATCACTGTCCTAATCCTTACGCTATTGATGTTAGGATGTGGAGCAAGAACACAGGAATTTGATGGGACAGTCACGCTATCAGGTGAATTTAAAAATGCCTCTGATGGAAAAGTGACCCTTATGAAAATCAATGATGAAAGTGCAGAAGAAATTGCAGCAATTGACCTGAATGGCGGAAAGTTCCAATATGAGCTGACGCTTGAAGGCCCTGGTTTTTATGAACTGAACGTTGCCGACAAGCAGACCGTTAGATTGGCTTTGTACGAACAAGATGTTCAGATTTTCCTTGATGTGACAGACCTGTCTACACTGCGCATAGAAGGTTCTGAAGATTCTAAATATCTACAGGAAATTGAGAAACTTTCTGCATCCTATCAGGAATCCATCAATGAGTTGAATAACGCTTATTTTGAAGCGATGAGCAAGAGGGATCAGGATGCCATTAGAAACATCCAAGATCAGGCGCTTTCCTTGGAGACAAATCATGCTGAAAAAGTAAAAACGGCTTTAGACCAGATGGATGGCAGTTTTGCGGCCATGGCTGCATTGCCTATGCTCAATCCTAAAAATGACTTCCAATACCTGGATAATCTAGTCAGTAAAATGGATGAGCGCTATCCAAATACCAAAATGATCCAATCTGTAAAGGTGCAGTTGGATGACATGCGCATGCTTTCTGTTGGTCAAATAGCTCCTGAAATTGCACTTCCCAACCCGAATGAAGAGCTTATCAAGTTGTCGGATTTAAGAGGGAAATATGTTTTGATTGATTTTTGGGCAGCTTGGTGTAGACCTTGCAGAGAAGAGAATCCAAATGTGGTCCGACTATACAATACCTATAACGAAAAAGGATTTGAAGTTTTCGGGGTTTCATTGGACAGAACTAAGGAAGCTTGGGTCAAAGCAATTGCCGAGGACAACCTTACTTGGACCCATGTGTCGGACTTGAAATATTTCAATTCAGAGGCAGCTGCTATTTATAAAATAAATGCTATTCCGGCCACCTATCTTATCGATCCTGAGGGCAAAATCATAGCAAAGGACTTACGTGGCAAAAGCTTGGAAGATAAATTAAAGGAAATTTTCGGATAACCAAATGACTCATAGAATCCGCTCTTCATCTTAAATGTCGAGCGGATTTATTTTTTAAAGAAATTTAATTTTTCCAAGTGGTTTTTTTTTAAAAAAATTAGATTTTTCATTTAGATTTGCGCAACCAAAGATTCCCTAAACAATTTAGTTTCTCATCCAAATTTCTCTACAATCTTCATAAATGCATTTCTTAGAGCTATTCTGGAATGTTTATTGTGTTGCAGGGAAGGATTTGGGATTAACCTTTAAAAAATAACAGTGCAAACTAACTTAAATCTATAATCCAAAAATGAAAAAAAGAACCATCCAATCACCGTTGAGCAGGATCTTAACTCTTGCTTTATTTGGTTTGCTGGCACTTGGCGCCTGTAAGAGCAAAAAGAAAGTAGCAGCCGCACCAGCTGAGCCAGCACCTGTTGAGCGTGTTGAGCAACCTGCTCCAAAACCTGCTGCTCCATCTGCAGAAGAAGTTGCTGTAGGTAAATTAGAAAACTACTTCTCTAGCATCGCGAATTCTACCAGCACAGATGTTGCGAATAGAACAATCCAAGAAGCTTTGGGAATGTTTTCAAACCAAGAAACCCCGGTTCTTATCGTGATTTATGAAGAGAACGGTATTAAAGATTACGATGAGCCTACCACCATCAACAAATACCTCAATTACCTAAAAGACACAAAGAAAAACCTGAATTTCATCAGCGACATCAGACTTGACGGAAATGGGAGAGTGTCTGAATTGGAACTTCGTCGTAAAAAATAATCTTAATTGAAAATATCATCATCATGAAAAAACACCTTCCTCTTTTCCTGTTGCTGTTCTTTGCTTCATTGACAGTGACAGTAGCCCAGTCTGACAACATCAGCCCTGCAAGAAAGCAGGCAATTGACTCTCTGGCTTTGGAAAAAGTCAAAGATTTGAGTAAATACATTTCAATCATTGGTAGCAAAGAAACACAATTCTCAGAAGCTAACCGCGTTATGGATAGGGCTGAAGAACTCTTCGCTCCAGGCGCCGAAATGGGCGTATCATCCATTAACAGAAAAGAAATCGCCTACTACAAAGTAAGAAGATACTTTGAAAGACTGATGGCTTTGAACTATGACCGCGTGAATATCAGCTGGTATGATATCCACTACATCAGTGATCTTGAAAGACAGCCTGATGGTAGATACGTTGGTGTGGTTACAGTTTATCAAAGATTCGAAGGAACTTCCCTTGAAAGTGGCCTAAACTATAGAGACACCACTAAAAAGGACATCACCATCTACGTTGAGAAAAAACAGACCCAGATTGCTGGTAGAACAATCGAATTCTGGGACGTTATGCTCGGTGATATCCGTGTGACTGAAACCTCCGCATGAGAAAATTAATCTTTGCTTTAGTATTATTGATTACATCCTATAATTTGGCGCCGGGGCAAGGCTTGTACAGCCCCGGCTCCCCAAAGGATGATGGCAGATTCGCCGCTTCGACCAAACAGGTCAATCAATTTTTTAGAAGGTTCAATGCCGAAGAGACACTTGATGGCTCCAAAAGGTTGTACACCGGTGATCCTCTTTACCGGGATAGGGAGCTAAGAGGTAGATTCATCAATATCCTTTTTGATAACGAAACATCTTCAGTTCCAAATGCGCTCAAGACCGACTTCATGCGTGATGTGCTTTCAGAGACGTATCCCCATTATCTTAATTTCCATAGGGAAGACTGGTTTGCAGAAGTAAGCGCAATATTCACCTATCAGGGAAAACGTGAAAATGTAACTTTGTTTCTCAAAATCCAGCCGGAAGGCCTTGGGTATGAATGGGTCATAGACAAAGTTGTATTTCAGCCTTTCAAAAATATTTTCCAGAAGCCAGAAGGATCAAACAAAGGTTTCCTACATCCGTTAAGTCACGAACTCGGATTTATGAATCTTAGGAAAGCATTTCAGGAAACTGGAACTCCTGAGGCTTTTACTTCGAAAGAATATCAGCCTGATTACCTCACCTTGTTTCTTTATGAAATGAAAAAAGGTACGTTAAGGTTTGAAACGATCAGTGATGTGAAGTTTCACTTCTTTCAAATCAAAAACTGGTACTTTGAGCTTAACCAGTTTAATAGACCCGGTTTCAATACCGGTTGGTTGATCAGCAACTTGGTAAAACTAAATCCAGGTGACAAAGAAACCATAATGAAATACATCTATGACCAGAAATAAGTTATTCGGCCTTTTTGTTATTTTCCTCATGGGGACTTTCCTACGTGTAAGTGCCCAGGACCTTGGTGGCTATTCCAAACAGGAAATTAAAGACCTGACTCAAAAAGTTGAAGATCAAGTCCAGTTCTTGGAATACTTTTTCAATACCGTAGGCAGTCAAGATACACCTGCGAGAGACAAAGATGTCATCATCAGGGAGAGCTACAAAAAAATCTTCAGGGACGGTAAAGTCCAAGTAGAAGACGATTTACTTTTAGACCGCAAGGTCATTACCAATAAGGATGTAACAGCATACCTCAAGGATATTGAGTTTTTTTTTAAAGATGCTGCATTCAAATTCAAAGTAAGGGAAGTAAAGCCTTTCTTAAGGGACAATGGGGAGCTATCTTTCTTGGTCTCTATGGATAGGACTCTGACCGCCACTGGGCTGAATAAGGAAAAAATAGCCAACACCAAGCAAAGGTTTGTTGAAGTCAATGTCGATAAAAGATCTAACGAACTGAAAATCGCAAGTATTTATACGACAAAACTCAGTAGGGATAAAGAGCTTCAGGAATGGTGGGCAGGCCTTTCATTTACCTGGGAGGATTATTTCAGAAAAAAACTTGGTTTAGCTGAATCAGATAGCATAACAGTCGACCATCTGTATAAGATCAGTTCTATTGATTCCATCAATTTTGCCGGCAATAAGTTTGTCCAAGACCTCAAGCCTCTTGGCGCACTAAGGGATCTGAAATACATTGACATCAGCAATACCAATATCACTGAACTCAATCCCATCAGCAATGTCACTTTCTTGACTTCTTTGAACATTGCAAATACGCCAACCAGCGATATTCAATTTATCAAATATTCAGATCGACTCACACATCTCGATATTTCGGGAACACAGATCCGAAACATCAGTGAACTGGAAAACCTTAAGCAGCTGCATACGCTGAAGATGGAGGGTACGCCTATAGAAAGCTTTGAGGTACTCAATTCATTTTCTTCCCTTCGTGCCTTACACGCAAGGGAAAGCGGATTCAATAACCTTGAAAATATAGGAGAATTGATAGCGCTACAGACTTTAGATATCAGTAAAAACTACCTCATCAATTTCGAGCTATTATCAGGTTTAGAAGCTCTGGAAGAGATCAACCTTCAAGAAACCAATATTCTCGATCTTACTCCTTTGTCTGGTTTGGAGAAATTAAGAGTGGTCAATATCAACCAAACAGGTGTGCAAGACCTGAAACCACTTAGCGGGAAGCAGGTACTCCAAAGGGTATACGCGGACAGAACTCAAATTTCAGAGGCGAGTGCGGATGACTTTGTAAGAAAAAACAGAAGAATTCTCTTGATTCACCATGTGGAGAACTTACAGACATGGTGGGATGATCTGACACTCCCTTGGAAAGAGGTGCTGACCAAAATCAACCCTCGATTGGATAGACCTACTCCTTCCATTGAGGATCTTTCTGCTGCCATAGGGGTAGACTCCCTTGATCTTTCAGGAAGCGGAGTAATTTCCTTAGGACCGGTCCTTAAATTCAAAAAAATCAATTATTTGAATTTCGATGATACCAAAGTCCAAGATCTTTCTCCATTGGCCGAAGTCCGGACCTTGTCAAGTATATCTGGAAAAAATACGGAAGTGAGGTCTTTACAGCCTTTGACCAATCATACTGAGATTACCAGGTTGGATTTTAGAGATACACCTATCAACAGCATCAGCTCCCTAAAATCCCTGACCGCTTTGGAATATCTCAATGTGGACGGCTCCCAAGTTGACCACGAAGAAATTCCGGCTTTTTTGGCTGAAGTACCTCAGGCTAACATCATATTTAGGTCACCTCAGCTTGAAGAATGGTGGTCGCTACTGGATAATACCTGGAAAGGTATCTTTGAAGGCCAATTTGAGAAAATGAATGAATTGGACCTTGAGAAACTTCATGCTTGGACGGCTAGCCCAGTATTGACTATTGAGAGGAAATCCATATCAAACTTACAGCCATTGACAGTTTTCATCAACCTAAGGAAGCTGTCCATATTTGACGTGCCTTTGATGGATATCGCGGCAGTGAATGAGCTTATTCTACTTGAAGAATTGAGGATTTCTCAAGCCCCAGTCACAGATCTGAACCATCTCTCTAATCTTTCAGCATTGAAAATACTGGATCTTTCCAATACGGGTATTGAAGACCTAAGACCCTTAGGTCAACTTACAGCCATAGAGCAGTTGAATCTTTCCGGAACCAATATTAAGGTTTTGAGAGGTCTTGAAGCGCTCCGAGAACTGAAGGAACTGGATGTCGCCAGTACCAATATCCGTTCCCTTAAACCGGTACAGGGCTTGAACCTGCAGCGTTTATCCTGCTTCAATACTTCTTTGAACAAAAGAGCTGTTGATAGCTTTAGAAAGCTGAATCCTGAATGTGATGTAAGATATTATTAAGAGGAAAAGAGGCTATCATCTGATAGCCTTTTTTATTTCCTTCCAGATTCACAATTGCTCATTTTTTAAGGACTTGATCTAAGCTTTCCCTTAGTATCTGACCCATATTTCTACATTTCAAAAACCTCTCGTTTCGATAATGCTTAGCTAATTCCCGCTTGAGGGAGTCCACATTTGCTGGGGTAGAAATAGTGTCGTGTTCCATAGATCTCATGATGTCTTCAATTTCTTTTGGAGAACTTTTCAACCTCGTAGCGATGAGTGCCCGCTCTTCCCTTTGATATTGCAACATGGACTCAGGGGTAATGTGTTTGATACCCATTTGGATCAAAGCATTGTTTTGTTTGAAATATTGAGGGAGGTAAATGGATTTTTTACCTTCATAGGATTGCTGGTCAAAATCAATGGCTCTAATCCTATAATGGGTCTCTTCAAAGTCGGGAGTGACATCTATGACAAAATTGGAAGAATGCATATCCCCAAGCAGCCTTACAAAACACCTCTCGTTGAATTTCACAAACTCCTTTGCTAGCCGAATAGGGTTGAGTAATGGGTCATGTATATGCTGCCGCATAAACTGTTCACCTGGAATTCCAGCAATATGTTCTTCTATCAAGGTATCCCTATGAACTAGGTAGCTGATCCGGTTAGGGGAAAGTAAATGCTCCAATTCTAGTCCGTAAATCCTTGAAGCATCTGCATTTTTGACATAAAAATAATCGAAGTTATCGTTGATTCTGTTGACGATACGGACACGGAAAGGCTGGGTATTGCCGTAGATACAAAGGTCAATTCTGTCTACATAAAGGTGCTCCATCACAGACATGTCACCTTCAGCTTTGAGCAAGGCATAAATTTTTTTGACACTGTAATGAATTTCCTCTCTATCAGAATCAGCATAAAGGACCGTTTCCCAAAGTGTATCATTGCCTTTGTAATCGTAAAGTGCAATCGAACTCACATACCTGAGCAGGTCTGAATAATGGATAGGAAAATCCACCTCACGTCCATACTTCTGGAGAAATTTTCTAAGACCAGCACTGATGGGGAAAACGATTTTTTTCTTGCTAATCAAGGCCATGTCTCAGAAATTTTAAGAAGCGGCCATGTCTTTTTCCTCTTGTCTTAGGTTTCTGTCAAATAAAAATGGACCAAATGGCAAAATAGATGCAACTAACCCAAATAGGGTTTTGCGAAATGTCCAACCAAGCTTCTTGGCAGTAGGAAAAATTATATAGATATACAAGACAAATAGGGCGCCGTGAATCCAACCAACTACAGTAACGGCCATTGGCATGTCCATCACGTATTTTAAAGGCATTGCAACAAAAAGCAAGACCAAAAATGAAATTCCTTCAAATATACTAATGGTTCTGAAACGCTTCAGCCACTTGGTTTTTTCTGTTAAACTACTCATCAATTATTTCTTTTTAATATTGAAAAGAACCTGAAGCTCGTTCCATAATTCTCTTTTCAATTGCTGATCTTCAGCAATCTCTTTTATATCATCCGCAAAAAGGTATTCTATTCCTCCATGCTGTATGATTTGATAATTACCCGGTTTTACCGACATCAATTCATGCCTCAGAGAACCAAACACAATAATTTTGTTCGGATCCATGTCATAAATGCTTTGAACTGGAACAGTTTCTAGAGCAGTTGCACCAATCAAGGCAATATCTTTTAATGAACACCCTACTGCGTCTAGGATTTTGAGAAGGAGGGAACTAAGAGGCTGGCTGAGTTGATCTCCTAAATGCACAACAAGCACACCTTTTTCAAAATTTCCTTCATAGCTGAGGGTAGGATATTCAGGTTCTTCTTCTGTTGCTGATTCCTCTACAGGATCATGACCTTCAAATGCACTCAAAAGATTTTTTTTGTCTTCAGGAAGTAGAAAAACCTCTTGATCCAGATACATTCCAAAATGGCTAAGTACTGATTGTTCCATGCTTCTAAATTCAGGAAATTAAAACTAGAAACAAAAACAATTCTTAGCCACCTTGACGCAAAATATCTTTTTATAAGACGAATTAGTTGGAAGACGACAACTTAAATTAGTCCCCAACAAGCTATGATTTACTAAAATTTAGGTGAAATACTGATCAACAGCTGTTTACAGGTTTAGGCTTTGTCTGGATCCATCCCAAAAATGGACTTCAATTCCACTGCATCTTTTGGGTCCATTCTTTTTGCCAAAACCAGCCTGAGCTGCCTTCTTCTCAAAGCACCTTCATAAAGTTCCATTTCCTCAGGGGTACTGGGTTCAACTTCA
Source organism: Cyclobacteriaceae bacterium (assembly GCA_036782195.1). Classification (GTDB taxonomy): domain Bacteria; phylum Bacteroidota; class Bacteroidia; order Cytophagales; family Cyclobacteriaceae; genus DAIPZN01. The sequence goes on from DAIPZN010000011.1 coordinate 24,048, forward strand.
GGAACTTCTATGGGTCGTCCGTTTTGATCTACAGCCACAAAAGTGAAAAAAGCCCTGTGTGTCAGGATTTTTTTGTTAGCTGGAATATCTTCTGCCCAAACTTCAATAAAAACTTCCATGGAAGAATTAAATGCCCTTGTCACCTGTGCTTTAAGTGTGACCACATTTCCCAAGGCGATAGGATGCTTGAAAGATATACTGTCAGCTGATGCAGTAACTACTATTCTGTTTGAATGCTTTTGAGCAGCTATAGCAGCTACAATATCCATCCAATGCATCAGCTTTCCGCCCATTAAATTGTGGAGGGTATTTGTATCGTTAGGCAGTACCATCTCGGTCATGACGACCTCAGATAATCTCACTGGTTTTTTCTTGTTCATGAAAACTTATTTTTCGCTAAACTACAAAATTTTAATTCAATTTTTCTAAACATATCGATCAAAATCAATATAAAATTTGGTTATTTCCACCCTTCTTCACCCAGAAGCGGCACAAAAGCAAAGTTATCATATTGTTCCTGAACGATTTGTGTATCGGTTTGTTTGACCAGTTTGAGCATTTTCTGGGTTTTACGGTCCCCCACAGGAATCACCAAAATACCGCCTACCTTGAGTTGCTTCAATAGTGATTTTGGAACAATAGGTGCCCCTGCGGTGACCAGGATTTTATCAAATGGAGCCTGATTGGGTAATCCCATGGAGCCGTCACCATGATAGAAATGCAGCTGTATTCCCAGTTTGGGCAGGAATTTTTTTGTCCTTTCATAAAGCACCTTTTGATATTCAATGGTATGGACTTCTGCTCCCAAAAGATGCAAAATGGAACCTTGATAGCCTGAACCAGTACCTATCTCCAGCACTTTGTCGCCTGCTTTGATTTCGAGAATGGCAGTTTGGAAGGCTACAGTATAGGGTTGAGAGATTGTCTGTCCTTCACCTATCGGAAAGGCCTTATCTTCGTAAGCGTGGGAATCCAAAGCAGAATCGAAGAAAAAATGCCTGGGTAGGGTGTTGATTGCCTCCAGAACTCTTTCATCTGTGATTCCTTTTTTTCTCAATATTTTGACCAGTTCCCTGCGCTGTCCTTTGTGGCGGTAACTGTCCTGTAATTTTAGCATGGTGTGGTTTTTACCGGGAAACTTCTTTATGCTTTGCGAAGTTAAGGGATAAATTGGCTTAATTTGAATCCGTTTTAGCGGATCCTGCTTCGAGCAGCTGAATACTTGACTGTTAGCAATAAAAAAATGTTTACCGGAATCATTGAAACCATGGGGCGGATTGAGCGCCTTACCCAGGAGGGGAGCAATTACCATTTTGATCTTTCTTCACCAATCACCAATCAACTGAAAATTGACCAATCTCTAGCCCACAATGGAGTGTGTCTTACAGTGGTTGCAATTGAGGGCGATACTTATCGGGTAACGGCCATTGAGGAGACCCTGTCAAAAACCAATCTCAGATCCTGGCAGGTCGGTACTCAGGTGAATTTAGAAAGGTGCATGCCTGCCAATGGGAGATTCGATGGGCATATTGTTCAGGGTCATGTTGACCAAAAAGGGAAAGTGGAGCGAATCGAAGAAAAGGACGGATCTTGGTTGTTCGATTTTTCTTTTGACCCTGCCTTAGGGAATGTTACCGTAGAAAAAGGTTCTATAACCATTAATGGGACGAGTCTGACTTGTTTCAACTCCAAAAACGGTCGTTTTTCTGTAGCTATAATCCCTTACACCTATTCCCATACCAACTTCAATCAACTCAAAGTAGGAGATGAAGTCAATTTGGAATTTGATGTAATTGGGAAATACATCCAAAGGATAATCAGGGGGTATCAGGAATAATTTTTCTTTTGACCCATAACATGATATGGTATGCAGACCATGCGGATAAAATTCCGATAAGGGCTCCTACCAACACGTCTCCAGGATAATGTACTCCTAGATAGATCCGGGTAAATGAGAAAAAGGCGGCCCAAAGGAAAAGCCACCTTAAAGCAGGATAGGTTGTTCCAAGAACCAACGTCATGATTGTAGCTACAGAAAAACTCGTGGAAGCATGGGAGGAAGCAAACCCATACATTCCTCCACAGTGTCGGAAGTTATAGACCAAACCTTGGAGGTTGGGTTCGTGGCATGGCCTCAATCGTTCAAAGTATGGTTTAAAGATCCCTGAGGCTGTTTTGTCAGCAAATAATATGGTTAAACCTATAGCTATGAATACCCACCAACATTGTTTTCCATACACTTTCCATACCAAGTAGGAAAGAAATAAATACATAGGTACCCAAGGAAGCGTCTGGGTGAGTTGGTACATGATCGGATCTATCGGGTCAAGATGGAAGCTGTTGAGATAGAGCAACAAGCTTTGATCCCATTCCTTCAGTTTTTCAAGCATAGGTTTATTGTTTTATCCAATCAATTCCTTTTTTGAGAAGGTGAAGAGTGTGTTCTTCTTTTGATCCAGGTAAGGGCTGATGCATGTATGTCCATTGTGCGGAGGGAGGCATACTCATGAGTATACTTTCAGTTCTTCCATTGGTGTCCAATCCAAACTTGGTCCCGGCATCCCAGACCAAATTAAATTCCACATACCTGCCGCGCCTGTAAGCCTGCCACTGCTTTTCTTCATCACCGTAGGCCAAAGATTTGTTTTTATCCATGAAAGCTCCATAAACTTCAGGAAATAGCATCCCTATGGATTTGGCAAAATTGAAAATAGACAGGTTTTCTTCTTGGTTTTTGCCAATAAGTCTATCAAAAAATATCCCTCCTATGCCTCTGGTTTCCTGTCTATGAGGGATATAAAAATAATCATCTGCCCAGCTTTTAAATTTAGGATAGTATTCAGGATCGAACCTGTCACAGGTTTTCTTTACAGCTTCATGGAAGTATTTCGCATCTTCTAGGTCAACATAATGAGGAGTTAGGTCAATACCTCCTCCGAACCATTTGACCCCATTAGACATTTCAAAATACCGGATATTCATATGGATAATCGGAACCATAGGACTAAATGGATGTAGCACGATTGAAACGCCAGTGGCAAAAAAAACTGCTTTTTCTAGCCCAAGTTTATTAAGGATTTTATCAGGTGTAGGCCCTTCCACTGCAGAAAAAGCTACTCCTCCTTTTTCAATAACAGATCCGTTTTCAAATATCCTGGTCCTTCCTCCACCACCTTCAGGTCTTTGCCATAAGTCTTCTTTGAAACGGCCCGTTCCGTCAGATTTCTCCAAAGAGCGACAGATGTGATCTTGAATTTCCTTGAAATCAGATGCAATGATGTGTTTATCCATTTTTTTTAAGCGGGTAGGGGACTATTCTTCTGTTAATCTTCTATTTCAAGTAATTCTAATATGTCAGCAAGAGTATCGAAATCAATCAGGCCAGGCTTGATCTCAGTTCCACCTTGAAGTGCAATTCCTTTGACTCCGGTAATGCTGAGGATTTCGGTAAGGTTATCCGCTTCTACGCCAAATCCCAACAACACATCGCATTGTGAAGCAAGTTCTGCTATCAATCCGGTGAAATTCGATGTCAATGGAACAGCATCTCCCGTTAACAAAAGAGTTACACCCTGCTGTTTAATTTGAGCTGCATTATTGATCAAATTATCTAAATTTGAGCTATTTGTGATGAATTGCTTGAGGATGATTTGATAGCCGGTATCGCTGAGTTTAGGAAGGTGAAGAGGCTCAGTAACCTCTATAACCTCAATTCCGGGATAAAGTGGCAGAGTTTCCATTATTTGATCTGGATGCGTATTTCCAAATTCACCTACATAAGTGACACCGGAAAGCCAATCTGTAATCTGCTTATACATTTCGGGGCTCAATGCGGACGTACTGGTTGGGTCTAGATTGAATCCCAGTTGGTTGACATACATCCCGGCACAGTACCGGGCATCAGTTAAATTATTTACAGTGCTTATTTTAACAAAAGTCTTCAGTGCCATGATGTGCATCTTTTTAATCGTGGCAAAGGTAAAAGTTTTGCATCAAAAACCTTATTTTTGAGACTTCTATACACCCATATGAAGCGTATCACTCTACCCGCCTTAAGTTTATTTTTTTTGGTTATCTGTAACTCCTGCATAACAACAGAAGCTCCGCCCAGTGATTTTGGATTTGATTACCAACCATTGGAAGTAGGGCTGTTTTGGGAATATGCTGTGGAAGAAATAGAGGTTTTTGGTGAAAGAGACGAGGAGGAGCGCAATTATTTTTTGAGGGATGAGGTTGATTATTTTTATCTGAATGCCCAAAACGAACAGGTTTTTGTCCTGAAAAGATCAGTTTCAGATGATAAGCTGAATTGGACTCAAGTAGGAAATTATGCATTGCAAATCAAAAACAATACTTTGATTCGAAACTTTCAGAACACCCAGACTGTCAATCTTGTATTTCCTCCTGTAAAAGGGGTCAAATGGGATGGGATGGTTCTCAATGCCAAAGAGGCTGATCAGTTTGAGATTGATTTTACCGGAAATATTACATTAGGGCAGCAAACTTTCAGCCGTGCCTTACGTGTCCTTCAAGAAGAGGATGATGATTTGATTACCTTTAGGGACAACAGGTATGAGGTTTATGCAAAAGGGGTAGGTTTAATTGAACAATATTATGAGGTTTATACTTATTGTTCAAGAAGTGATTGTCTCGGGAAGCAGCTCATTGATTCCGGGTTATTTAGACATATGACAATTTTGGGATATGGTAAAAAGTAAGTTGCTGTTTTTTATATTTTTTAGTTGCATTTCCATAAGCACAATGGCGCAAAATAGATATGCCGTGCATTTTAAATACAAACCACAAAACCAATTTACCTTAACCCAACCCTCTGACTTTTTAGGAGAAAAAGCGATTACAAGAAGAACAAAGCAAAAAATTGATTTAGACAGTCTTGATTTGCCTGTATCCCAAAAATATATCGAGACCATCCAGCCTTTTATTCAGGGAATCCAGTATAACAGTAATTGGTTAAATGCTGCCCTTGTAGTAGCAGTTGAAGATCAGATTGAGCAAATTGAAGCCTTACCCTTTGTAGAAAAAGTAGTTTTGGCTGCACCTGGCGTGTTGCCCCAGGGCCGTCTTGTTTATGGCTCTGGGAAAAAAATAGGGGCATCTTATAAAGGAAAATCCTCTTCATCTCTTCCAAGCTCCGAATATGCTTTCCAAAATGAACTTTTGGGAATTCCTCAAATGCATGAAATGGGTTTTACTGGTGAAGGCATCACTGTTGCAGTATTTGATGCCGGGTTTCCAGGAGTAAATCAGATTCCCGCCTTTGCGCACCTTTTTGAGCATGGTAAGCTATTGGGAACCAGAGATTTTGTAGACATCAGAAACAAAGATGTTTTTACCAAAAACCAACATGGGACTAATGTCCTTTCCTTGATTGCTGCAAATGCCCCGGACTCCTTTATATCAGGATCTCCTGATGCGGAGATCATTCTGTGCATCACTGAAGACGGACCTACCGAATTCAGAATTGAAGAATATAATTGGGTTAGGGCAGCAGAGTATGCAGATAGCCTAGGGGTTGACATCATCAACAGCTCTTTAGGTTACTGGGATTTTGATGACCCAAGCATGAACTACACACTTGGAGATATGGATGGGAAGACAGCCGTCGTTAGTCTCGGGGCAACAATTGCAGCAGAAAAAGGGATTTTAGTGGTCACTAGTGCCGGTAATTATGGTTCAAGAGGAGTGTCCTCTATCACACCTCCAGCTGATGCCTTGGATATTCTGACAGTAGGGGCGATCAACTCCCAACTCAATAGAGCGGGATTTAGCAGCCAGAGTCCAACAGCAGATGGAAGGATTAAGCCTGATGTAACTACTTTTGGAGAGCAAGTTTACTTGATCAGGGCTACTGGAGCTTTTGGAAGGGCCAATGGCACATCGTTTTCAGCACCTCAGGTGGCGGCAATGGCAGCAGGACTATGGCAGGCGATGCCCCACCTTACCGTAAAAGAACTGATAACTAAAATTAAAGAAAGCAGCTCCATGGCAGATTCTCCTGACAGTCAATTGGGATATGGCATTCCTAATTTTCCCAAAGCTTATCTGGGAAGCGTACTGCAGATTTTACCTGAAGAAAGGGGGGCATTTACCGTATTTCCTAATCCTATTGAAGGGGCTAATCTAAAGATCAGGTTCGGAAAACAAAATGAGGGGAATTTTTCACTATTCAACATGCAAGGACAATTGGTCCAACAGGCGAAATTGTTACGTGAAGACCATCGGCAGCCTTTTGAAGTCAACATCCCCGAACTTACATCTGGATTGTATTTAGTTGAGTTTCACTCCGGAAATGAAACCAAAAGGACTAAATTGATGAAAAGGTAGATTGCCTCTGATTTTTTTGTTTCCTTTGCAACCGTACAATTCTTACCTACTTATGGCGATTAAAATTGCTCCTTCCATTCTTGCTTCAGATTTTGCCAACATACAAAAAGAAATAGAGATGCTTAATGCATCAGAGGCAGATTACATCCATGTGGATATCATGGATGGGGTATTTGTTCCCAATATTTCATTTGGCCTTCCAGTAACTGAGGCAGTTAACAAACATGCCCAAAAGCCATTGGATGTACATTTGATGATTGTTAATCCTGATCAGTATCTTGAAGCCTTCAAAAATGCCGGGGCAGCCATCATCACAGTCCACATTGAGGCATGTGTTCACCTGCACAGGACGCTACAGGCCATCAGGCAATTGGGTTCCAAGGCAGGAGTTGCCTTAAATCCCCATACTCCAGTACAGTTGCTTTCAGAAGTCATTACGGATATTGACTTGGTGTGCATCATGTCTGTCAATCCTGGTTTTGGAGGACAGAAATTCATAGAGCATACTTATGAAAAAGTCAGGCAATTGAAGCGTTTGATCAGTGAAAGAGGAGCTCAGACAGAGATTGAAATAGACGGAGGGGTAAATCAAGGCAATGCTCCTTTGCTTAAGGAGGCAGGTGCTGATGTTTTAGTCGCGGGCAGTTTTGTGTTTTCAGCTACAGACCCCATTGCAACTATAGCCAAGTTGAAGGCTATTTAAGTCTTCATTCTTCCTTTAATCTAGATATGTTTCCCTTTAACCTTTTTTTAGAGGTTAGATTTGTATTTTTCCTTTGAAAAATGAGTTTTTGGCATTTTATTGGTAGTTGAAGTTGAAATTACTATTGTCAATTTAACCCCAATGAAAATGAAAAAATTAATGTTTTTTGGCTGCTTAATGCTCGGATTAATGAGTTTAAATGCCTTTGCACAGGATGCTCAAGAGGAGGTGACTGAAGAAGAGATGATGAAGTTTGCTGTGATGGAAGAGTCCGTTGCGGCATATCTCAACGAGAAGCAGGAGAACCTGATTGAAATGATCAAAAATGACGAAACCTTAGGTGGAGCTGCTAGATACAATGAAATCAAGGCAGCCTGGGGAAAGGAAGATAAGCTTGCTGAAATTAATGTGACAGCAGAAGAAAGGGAAGCTTTCCAAACCATCCAAAACTATGTTGATTCCTTAGGCAAAGATGTGGTCAAATACAAAACAGATCTAATTATGGATCAAGAAGTTCTGGGTGCTGCGACTTATAACAAAGTGAAAAAAGCCATGGATTCAGATCCAACTGTCAAAGAAAAAGTCGATACGATGATTGTCGAATTGAAAGAGAAGAGAGTAGATGAAGACGGATTGTAAGCATTAGCCATAATCACATGAGAAAAAGACCTTCAAATTTGAAGGTCTTTTTCTTTTTATTGACACATTATTTTTAATTTGGCTGTCGTTTTACCCTTATATGAAAAGATCACTCCTCTTAATCACCTTTTTGTTAGTCAATCTTCCATTTGCCCAAGCTCAGGAAGATATTTTTGGTTTGGATACCAAAGCCCGTGAAAAAGGAAAAAAAAGCAAAAGCGGCTTGGGAAATTTTACCCGCAACGCTGTCAGTTTGTTCAGCTTTGAGGTTTCCGGTGGCGGAGCATACCACATCAATGACATGATGTTCCGATCTGAAGTGCCTAGCCGATATCCTGTTTCCCAATATAAGTTATTGGAAATCCCCCGATCAATTACCGAAGAGGACACCATCAACTTGCAAAGCAATGGAACTGCCTTTCCTGTCAATGTAGGTGTACGCATCAATTTGTTCAATACGCTGACTATCGGTGGTGGATATGGAAGGGAATTTGGAAATATTGGCCCTATGAATGGAGATGTATTCCAATTGCCTTTTGAGCAAAGGACGTATACTTTTGATAAAGCATATGGCAGTGTAGGTTTGGTTCTGTATGATTCCAAGAAGCGTGCAAAATTCCTGTCATGGCAATACAAAAAATTTGCTGCAGAAAATTACGCCATGCAGTCTGAGCTGAAGCAACGGATCCGTTTTGATTATCCATGGAGGTTTTTGTTGGAAGGGGATTTTGGGAATCTATACATCCGCAATGGATTCGACCCAAATGTGGTCACCAAAGATCAGCCATTCTACTCAATCAATTTGCGCGTTGAAAGAGAGTTTTCAGAATATGCCAAACTTTTTGTCAAAACGGGAATGGAAACCCGTACTTATAATTACTTAAGTACCGAAGCAATAGAATTTCAAGACCTAAAGCAAAGGTTATTTGGTCTTCAAGTAGGCCTTTCGATCAACATGCCCGGCACAAAAAGATGCAAGCATAAAGGTTGTGCAGTGGTAATGAAGCACTTACATGACGGTGTGGAATACAGAGGAAGTTCAATCTTCAACCTGCAGAACAGGAAGGTCGGTCAGTGGTATTAAACCGCTCCCGATCCCCAATTTTGTAGTGTTAAATCATGTTTTAAAAGCGTTTTCTTTTTACTAACTTGCAAGCTTATTGATTTGAAGTAATAATGGCGCAAGGAGAAAACGAGAATATCATTCCGATTAACATTGAAGAAGAAATGCGTGGTGCTTACATCGATTATTCGATGTCGGTAATTGTTTCCAGAGCACTTCCAGATGTCCGAGACGGACTCAAACCAGTTCACAGAAGAATCCTTTTTGGGATGCAGGAATTGGGGGTATTGCACAATAAACCTTTCAAAAAATCAGCAAGAATCGTAGGTGAGGTATTAGGTAAATACCACCCTCACGGTGATTCAGCAGTATATGAGACCATGGTTAGAATGGCGCAACCTTGGTCACTTAGGTATCCACTAGTAGATGGTCAAGGTAACTTTGGTTCGGTAGATGGTGACAACCCAGCTGCAATGCGTTACACAGAAGCTAGGCTCAAAAGGATAGCTGAAGAACTTTTAATTGATATCAATAAGGATACCGTTGACTTTCAGTTGAATTTTGACGACTCCCTGAAAGAACCGGTAGTTCTTCCAGCCAAAATACCTGCACTACTACTCAATGGGGCTTCAGGTATTGCAGTAGGTATGGCTACCAATATGGCACCGCACAATCTCGGTGAGATTATTGACGGCATCAAGGCCTTTATTGACAATAGAGACATCACTGTTTCCGAATTGATGGAGTATATCGTGGCTCCGGATTTTCCAACAGGAGGAATAATATATGGTTACAATGGTGTGAAAATGGCCTTTGAGACCGGTAGGGGTAGGATCATCGTAAGAGGACGTGCTGATATCGAGACCAAAGACAACGGAAGAGAGTCTATCATCATTACAGAGATCCCGTATTTGGTCAATAAGGCCAATATGATCGAAAAGACGGCGCAGCTGATCACTGAAAAGAAAATTGATGGGATATCTGCAATCCGCGATGAGTCAGATAGACAAGGTATGCGCATCGTATACGAGCTTAAGCGGGATGCCATCACAAGTGTTGTCCTCAATAACCTTTATAAGCAGACACAACTTCAGACTTCTTTTTCTGTCAACAACGTTGCCTTGGTAAAAGGTAGACCTCAGACCCTGAACCTGAAAGACATGATTTTCCATTATGTCAATCACAGGCATGAAGTGGTAATCCGAAGGACCCAATATGAACTTAAGGAGGCTGAGAAAAGAGCACACATCCTAGAGGGCTATCTTATTGCTTTGGACCATTTAGATGAAGTCATTTCCTTAATCAGAAGTTCTAGAGATCCTGAGACAGCAAGAAACGGCTTGATGGAGCGATTCACACTTAGTGAAATTCAAGCCAGGGCTATTTTGGATATGCGTTTGCAGCGCCTTACCGGCATGGAGCGCGAAAAAATCCAAGAAGAATACAATGAAATCATGCAGCTCATTACTGAACTAAAAGAAATTTTAGGCAGTGAAGAAAAAAGAATGCAGCTGATCAAGGATGAATTGACCGAAATGAAAGAGCGGTACAATGATCCTAGGAGGACGGTTATCGAGCACAATGCCGAAGACTTCAGCTATGAAGACATGATTCCAAATGAAGAGGTTGTCATTACCGTTTCGCATCAAGGATATGTCAAAAGGACAGCACTTACGGAATATCGCACCCAAAACAGAGGAGGGACAGGTTCCAGGGGTGTGGCTACCAAAGATGATGACTGGACTGATTACCTGTTTACTGCTTCTACCCATAACTACCTGCTGATTTTTACAGATCATGGTAAGTTGTTTTGGTTGAAGACTTATGCCATACCTGAAGGATCCAAACAATCTAAAGGCAGGCCTATTCAAAATCTCATTCAGATTGAACCTGATGATAAAATCAGGTCCATTATCCAAGTAGCAGACTTAAATGATGCCGATTATATCAATAACAACTTTTTGGTCATGGTTACCAAGAAGGGTATCATCAAGAAAACTACCTTAGAACAATACTCTAGACCTAGAACAAACGGAATTATTGCCCTGAATATCAGAGAAGATGATCAGTTGCTTAGAGTGGAAATGACGAATGGCAATGCCCACATTATCATTGCTGTCAAATCTGGAAGAGCAGTTCATTTCCACGAGTCAACAGTAAGGCCTATGGGAAGGACGGCCACGGGAGTAAAGGCTATAACGTTAAGGGATGTTAATGATGAAGTGGTTGGCATGGTATGTGCTACCCGTGAAGATGCAAGCTTACTTGTAGTTTCAGAAAAAGGGTACGGCAAAAGATCACCTTTGGATGAATACAGAATTACTAACAGAGGTGGTAAAGGTGTGAAAGCAATGAATGTCACTGACAAAACAGGTGCATTGGTTGCTATCAAAGAAGTGGTCGATTCTGACGATCTAATGATCATCAACAAGTCGGGGATCGTCATGAGGACACCTGTCTCTGACCTGAGGGTAATGGGTAGGGCTACACAAGGAGTGAAACTCATCCGATTAGGGGATAATGACGCGATATCATCAGTAGAGAAAATACAAAGAGATAACACAGAAGAAATAAAAGAGGAAACAGAAGAACCAAAAGCTTAAACATTACCTTATTCCAAAAATTAAGACCAAACCAAAAAGGAAGACCTAAAAATGAAAAAGTTAATTTTATCTATGGCGCTGGTCGGAGTATCGACATTAGCCTTTGCACAAAAAAAGGTTGTGAGCTCTGCCGATAAAAATTTCAAGAAAGGAGATCTTGAAGTAGCGCTTTCGGAGATTGAATCAGCACTTGAAAGCCCTGATACCAAGGATGACCCAAACACCACATTGTTAAAGGCCAAAATCCAAACGAAAATGTTTGAAAAGGATGAAGACTTTACTCAAGAGACAGTTGATTTGGGTAAATCTGCATTCGCTTCTTTTAATAAGACTATGCAAATGGTCAACAATGACAAAAACAGCAAAATCGGTAAAGAAGTATACAAAGAGGATATTCCAGGGATGATGCCTGAAAACCTCAGACCATATTCTATCAATACTTTGAAAAATGCAGCGTTCAACAAAGCTATTCAGACATATGAAGAGGATGATTACCAAATGGCTTATGAATTCTTCGCATTATCTGCAGACATTGATCCAACAGATACGACCTCTATCTTCAATGCAGGTTATCTAGCCAATGATCTTGGCAAGTTTGAAGAAGCAAAAGCACAGTTCAACAAGCTGATTAAGATGGAAGAATACAATAAGCTTAATGCTTATTATTTCTTGATCCAAATCGCCAGCGGTGAGGACAAAAATCCTGAATTGGCCTATGAGTATGTAACTCAGGCAAGAAAAGATTTCCCTGAGGACAAAACCCTATCCGAATTTGAAGTTCAGTTGCTGTTGCAGATGAATAAGATGGATGAGGCCCTCATATCTGTGAAAGAAGCTCTTAAGGATGATCCCAACAATGCCGGCCTTTTGCTGAGACATGGGTATCTATTAGAGCAATCAGGTGACTTGGAAGGTGCATTGGCTCAATACAAAAAGTCTGTCGAAGTAGATCCTAAGTTCTTTGAAGGTAACTATTATGCAGGTGCAATCTATCTCGATAGAGCAAGAGGTATCTTAGCTGATGTCAACAATCTTTCTGATGAAGAATGGGACAAAAAAGCAGAAGGTATGGGTAAACAAGCAGATCAGCTTTACAGAGATGCTGTACCATACTTCACTAGAGCATCTGAATTGAGACCTGATAGCGCTGAAATTCTTGAAATCCTTTTCAATGTTCACACTAGGTTGAAAAACACAGCAGAAGCTGAAAAATACAATCAAAAATTGATTAGCATTTTAGGTCCAGATTGGATGGACAAATAATAAACTTAAAGCCGGTTAAATGCCGGCTTTTTTTTTGCCTTTTAATTCATCTCCCAATGTATTGCCGTATTTTGATAATGTAAGTAAATTATCAGTTGCTTCTTTTTAACTTTGTGTAGCCTCGCCCTCAAAATGGTTGAAGCATTGTTTTGATTTTCACCTACACAAGTAACCTTTTATGAGTAATATTTGTCAAGCTTCATTCCTGCTGTTTTTTTTGATATGGGATGGTTGGCTGACCAATGTAGCTTATGCCCAAGACCATCAGATCCAGTTGCCTAAATTCCAAAAAACTGTCAGCATTCTTATGGAATCTGGTCCGATGATCCAGAATGGGACTGAGTGGGGGAAGCATATCAATAACAACCTAACTTATAGAGCCATGGATTTTAGATTGGGATTCAGAAATTTCAAGAGCCCTGTCTACAGTACAATTTACCGGTATCCTACATATGGTGTGGGTTTATATACTGCTACCTTTAGAAACCCCTACATTGGCAAACCCAATGCGGTCTATGTATATGCTGATATACCTTTCTCCAAACGGTATTTGGAAGACAGACTTAGTTTTTCCTATTTTGCTACATTAGGCATTTCATCTAATCTTACACCTTTTGACCCAGATACCAATCCACTTAATTTGTTCATTGGATCATATCAAAACGGGTATACCCATATCGGATTTACAAGCCGATATAGGATATGGGAAAACATGTATGTCGATGGCTCCATCGGATTAAAACATTTTTCAAATGGTTCCTTTCGGAAACCAAACAGCGGACTGAATTTTATCCCTTTTACTATAGGAATTAGAAGCTATTTGGATAAAGTGGACTTTGAAAATGTCCCTAAACACGTGCCTGCAACCTTCAAACCCCACAATCAGATCAATATCTTTACTTCTATTGGGAGTAAAAACTATGTAATTGGAGAAAGACAGTTTCTAAAAGCCGGAATTGGTGCAAATTTTTTGAGGCAAATAAATTACAAGTACCGTTTTGGACTGGGACTGGACATGTTTTATTCTGACGGAGTGGAAAACAGGGTTGCCGATGCTGATTTAAACTTTTTGGACAACAATTCTTTTGCAGTGGTAGGCTCATGGGAATGGGTGTTGAATAAAAACCTTTATGTCCCCGTTGCAATCGGTACTTATCTGAACCGCAATGATTTCAATGATGAAACAACTTGGTACTACCAAAGGTTAGGACTGAGATATAGGTTCAACAACAATGTTTTTACTGGTATCACCCTTAAAGCACATGGATTCAAAGCTGATTTCTTTGAATTCACGGTAGGATATACCCTGATGAAGGATCTAAATAAATATTGAGACATTATCGATTTATGATTAGCCATTCCCTTCATAAAAAAACAGTTTTTTTTGAAGCTTATACTTTTTAGATTCAAAACGCTAAAATTTACCCTATGAAAAACCCTGTTTGGTTGGTATTAAGTTTATGTTTTTCTCTTGGTTTTTCCGCTTCGGCGCAGCAAAAGACTTCCTCACAGCTCTATCACGATTTGCTCAAACTCCAAGAAACCAAAAGAGTGCTATATATTGCTGCCCATCCGGATGATGAAAATACCCGTTTGATTGGGTTTCTTGCCAATGACCTTCATGCTCAGGTAGGATATTTATCTTTAACAAGGGGAGATGGAGGCCAAAACCTCATTGGAAAGGAATTAGGAATTGAACTTGGACTGATCCGAACTAATGAATTGCTGAAAGCCCGCGAAACGGATGGTGGCAGGCAGTTCTTTTCAAGAGCTATGGATTTTGGTTTCAGCAAGCATCCTGATGAGACATTCAATAATTGGGACAGGGAAAAACTGCTCTCCGACGTGATATGGATAGTTCGCAAATTCCAACCTGATATCATTATCAATAGGTTCAATACTATTCCTGGAAATAATCATGGTCACCATACAGCCTCAGCCATCTTGTCAGTTGAAGCTTTTGGAAAAGCTTCAAATCCAAAAATATTTCCTGATCACCTTCAATTTGTAAAGCCTTGGCAACCCCATAGGATTTTCTGGAACGCCTATAACTGGGGAGGTCAGTATGAAGCCCAGGAAGGGAAGAAATTCCATAAATTCTCTGTAGGAGGATTCAATTCACTTCTTGGTAAAACCTATTCCCAAATCGCTGCCGATAGCCGTACCATGCACAAATCCCAAGGTTTTGGCTCGACCGCACAAATCGGACAAGGTAATGACTTCATAGAACTAATTGATGGATCAAAATTTGAAACCGACCCTTTTGAAGGTATTCCTAATAGATGGGAAGCTATAAAAGATGGTAAAACGATTCAATCGGCTATTCAGTTGGCTCTAGCTGACTTTGATTTCCTCCAACCAAGCAACAACCTACCCAATTTGCTCAAGATTAAAAAACTACTTGATGCACAGGTGACAAGTGAACAATGGTTGATTGAAAAAAAAGAACAGGTCAACCAATTGATTCTCCAACATCTGCCTGTTCAGGCAGAATTTGTAATCAAAAAAGAAATAGGTTTTCCGGGTGAAAAAATAGCAACCGAATTGGTGTTCAACAATGGCAGTCAGGTTCCTGTTCGGGTTCTTTCTTTTAACAGCAAATTGTTCAATCTTCCGCTAGATCAAATTATAAGCAACAATATTCCCCTTGTCAAACCCATAGAAATCCAAATTCCACAAGAATTTCCCGTATCTCAGCCATTCTGGCTTGAAAATCCACTGGAACAAAACCTGTTTGGGGTAAAGAACCAAATGCAAATAGGGCAGCCTGTTGCACCCGCTTCTATTTCAGGTACTCTTGATCTTGAGTTGCAAGGGCAAAGGCTAACACTAGAAATCCCACTTCAATACAAGTTTAATGACCAAGTTCTAGGTGAAGTAAAACAGCCTTTTACCCTGGTTCCTGAAATCAATGTAAGTTTGGACAGACAAAACTTGTTTTTGGTAAAGGGTGCAGATCATGTACTTCAAGTTGAAGTGACATTTAGGGACAAAATAAAAGAGGGTACTTTGGAGCTCTCGGGCTTGAAAGCAAATCAATATAGAATTTCAAACAAAGAGGTAGACGAAAAGCGTAAAAAGGTGATTTTTTATGTAGAGTTGAGAGATTCTGATGTTGAAAAAAAATCAGTCACAGTTTCCTTTTTGACTTTAGATGGAAAAAAATTCAACCAAGACACCAAAAGGATCATTTACAGTCACTTGCCTAACCTCACTTACTTTACCTCTTCCTCATTCAATCTCCTCAAAATGGATATGAAAGTAGGGGGACACGCCATTGGTTACATCAATGGGGCAGGAGATGATGTGCCGGATGTTCTTCGCAACCTCGGCTATAAGGTAACCATGCTAGAAAACGGTGATTTGAAAAAGGAAAAGCTTGCTGCTTATAAAACTGTTATTGTTGGTATCAGGGCTTTTAATGTGAATCAGCAGCTTGCAGATAATGCGGATCAGCTTTTGGAATATGTCAAAGAAGGAGGAAATTTGGTTGTTCAATACAATACATCTTCCCCACTTTTGACTAGAGAATTGGGTCCATTTCCATTCAATATTTCCAGAGAAAGGGTGACTGTGGAGCATTCGCCGGTGACTGCCGACTTTACCCATCAGGTTTTATCATATCCCAATCAAATTAAAATGACGGATTTTCAAGGTTGGGTACAGGAAAGGGGACTTTACTTTGTCACAGACTTTGGAGATAAGTATACTGCCCCAATAGCTTTTCGCGATCCCGGTGAACAGGACCTCAATGGTTCCTTGATCCATACTAAATACGGAAAAGGAAATTACACCTATACCAGCATCTCATGGTTTCGACAGCTCCCTTCAGGTGTGCCTGGTGCCATTAAGCTATTTGTCAACCTAATCGAACAAGGCGGTGAAAGATAACATCAAGTGGAATAACTGGTATATTGCTTTGATGCTTACTTTGGTAGTGCTTATCGCGCTTTTCTATTGGCTAACCGTTAGCTTTTCATGAGTACGCTGGATTGGATTGTGCTATTTGGCACCCTGTTGCTTATTGCTGCCTATGGAGTCTATAAAACCTATGGCCCAAAAGATATGGATGCCTATATCCGGGGCAACAGTAACATGAATTGGTGGACTGTCGGGCTTTCCATTATGGCTACTCAGGCTTCCGCTATAACTTTTCTCAGTACTCCTGGACAGGCCTATGAAGATGGGATGCGCTTTATCCAGTTTTATTTTGGGTTGCCATTGGCGATGATCATCCTTTCGGTGACCTTTTTGCCAATCTATTACAAGCTGAAGGTATACACAGCATATGAATTTCTGGAAAACAGATTTGATCTCAAAACTAGGACGCTTGCAGCTTTTCTATTCTTAATCCAAAGAGGCTTGGCAGCAGGCATCACCATTTACGCACCAGCAATCATCCTATCCACTTTGTTAAATTGGAACCTTACGCTCACCAATATCTTTATTGGGCTTTTGGTTATCATTTATACCGTATCCGGCGGGACAAAAGCTGTTTCAATCACCCAAAAGCAACAGATGGGTGTCATGATGGGAGGAATGATTTTAGCTGGATTATTGGTCATCAACATGCTGCCTGTCAACTTTTCTGAGGCTTTGCATGTGGCTGGAAAAATGGATAAACTGAATATCGTCAACTTTGACTTCAGCTGGTCTGACAGGTACAACATATGGTCTGGGATGACTGCTGCGCTGTTTTTGTTTCTCTCTTATTTTGGTACAGATCAATCTCAAGTACAGCGCTACCTTTCGGGTAGCACCCTTACCCAAAGTAGGATGGGGTTGATGATGAATGGACTCCTGAAAGTTCCTATGCAATTTATCATCCTTTTTATTGGAGTAATGGTTTTCGTCTTTTATCAATTCTACCAGCCTCCGGTAATTTTCAATAAGGTACAGACAGAGGCCCTAATCCAATCTGAACACAATGAGGCATATGAAGCGCTTCAAAATAATTATTCTCAAGTATTCAATGAAAAACAGTTTCTGATCAAGGAGCTTTTACAGGCTGTAGAAGCTAAAGATGAAGTTTTGGTAGAAAAGGCAACATTTGATATCAAAAATAACAGCCAAATGCAGGAGGAAATCAGAAATAATGTGAAAACACTCATCAAGAAAAATGATCCTGCTGCAGAAACACGCGATACGGATTATATCTTCATGCGCTTTGTCATGGACTACTTGCCAAAAGGGGTCATTGGGTTGTTGTTTGCAGTGATTTTCAGTGCAGCCATGTCTTCTTCTGCATCAGAATTCAATGCTCTTGGCTCAACCACTACCATTGATATCTATAAAAGGTCTATTGTTAAACGTGCGAGTCAGTATCATTACCTGAATTCATCTAAGATGTTTACGGCTATTTGGGGTGGTTTTGCAATTCTATTCGCGACCTATGCAAGTCTGTTTGAAAACCTCATCCAAGCAGTCAATTTGCTAGGATCCTTGTTTTACGGTAGCATACTGGGGATTTTCTTGGTTGGCTTTTACATGAAGTGGATTCGTGGCAATGCTGTTTTCGCTGCAGTTTTTATTGCCGAAGCAGTGGTGTTTCTGATCCATTTCAACAATGGTTCAACATTATTTGGGTTGGATATCAATATCGGCTTTCTCTGGTATAATGTTATCGGCTGTTTAGTCGTCATGGGAATGGCTGCCATTTTTGAATTGTTATCACCTCGCAACATCAAAACAGAATAAATAAATTTGACTTTTCATCCTATAACAAAGGCTGCTTCTATTTTTGAAGCAGCCTTTGTTATTTTATCCTTTTGCTAAGCCTGTGTGTTTATATTCGGGCTTAGAAGGGTGTGGTGGTTTTGGTTGTGGTTTATATTTTGGATCAAGATTCCTCAGTTTGATCAAATTGAAAAATCCAAATCCTGCTTTAGAAACGACAGGTAGGATCAAAAATAAAACTGTGGTTGTAAAAGAGTCAAAGAGCTTTAGGCCGGGCTGACCGAAAAGCCAGACTACAGGATACAAAATCCACTGTACAGTCAAGTAGACCGCAGATGCTTTGTAAACTTTTTCAATACCCACGCCCTGCGTCTGAGAGATTGCCAGAAGAGGTTTCCACATCACATACAATACAATCACCAGTGCAATGCATCCTATGATGTACCAGAAATATTGATAGGCAGGCGTTGCCGAAAGCTCTGCAACAAGACCTGTAACAATCATGATTACTTGAGCACCAATCATGGTGCCGATAAGCCAGCCTTCATTTCTAGTTGTCAATTTTGCCGTGAGGCAGAGGGATAAAAGCAAAAGGGGGGTGGTCACTACCCAATCTAAATACCTTGCATAATGAACCACCTGATCAAAAACCACAATTGTTCCCTGATTGAGTGCCAACGCAGAATATCCTAATGCTGACCAGAAAACAATAAACATGTGAATGGTATACTTGTAATAGGGTATCCCTTTGGGATCCTTCCCCAACACATAGAAACTAATGCCGCTCAGGACCATTATGGCTACATAAATCCAGTGCAACGTGACTTCAACCTCATTCATAACTTGTGCTTTTTTGTAAAAAAACTTTAATAAGATTGTTCAAATGAGGTGCTAAAAAATATAGGAGTAAAAGATTTAATGGCTTTGCGTTAAGGAAAAACACTAATATGGAATTGCTACCTGATTTGTTTTATTTCATTTATAAAAACAGGTTATTGGTTTCATTCTTTTCTGCACAAAGCTGTATGGGATAATTTATACTCTTAAATCGTGAAAAAAGGTTGCTTTATGAAATTGTTTCTTTTGCTACACAAGTTGCTGCCTCACATATGGTCTCAAGCGTGCTTTAGGCATTCTGCTTTGAGTCGCAAATAAAATTTGCTTATGAAAATAAAAATCCAAAACCCAGGCAACACTAAAAAAAAAGCTCTTCTAAATAAATAGAAGAGCTTAGTGTGGGCCCACCTGGAATCGAACCAGGCACCTACTGATTATGAGTCAGTTGCTCTAACCGAATGAGCTATAGGCCCGGGGCGCAAGGTTTTTTTTGATTCATTGACCTTGCTTTTGGGACTGCAATGTTACATATTTGGTTTTAATAATACAACCTACAGGTACATGAAAAAGCTTGAGAATATTGATTTTTTAGTGTTTGATTTAGGGAATGTAGTAATCGATATTGATTATGATTTCAGTATCAATGAGTTGAAAAAAAAGCTGCCAACCCATAAGCATCAGCTGACTTCAGATTTTTTTCCAAGTCAGTTTCACAAGGATTTTGAGAAAGGGCTGATCTCAGCTGAGCATTTCAGAAAAGAGATCAGGGGCTTATTTGAAGAAGAAATAGCAGATTTGGAAATCGACCATATCTGGAACAGTTTATTGAGGGAATTGCCACTGGAAAGGATACAACTAATTCAAAATCTCAGAAAAGATTATGGAACTGCTGTGTTGAGCAATACCAACAGTATCCATATCGAAAAATTCGATAAAATTTTACTTGAAACCGCGGCTTTACATTCACTTGCTGAACTTTTTGACCATGTTTTTTTGAGCCATGAAATGGGGCTCTCCAAGCCAGATGAAAAAATTTATGAAAAGGTAGTCGAAGTATTGGGCACCAGCCCCGAACGCATTCTTTTCTTTGATGACCTTGAAGCAAACCTTGCAGGAGCAAAGCGCGTTGGGTTACAAACCTATCACATTACCCATCCGAAAGCACTTGTGGAATTTTTTCAACATGTATAGCAAAAAGGAGTACTTCCGACACGGACTATTATTTCTGTTGACTCTGATTGCCAGCACGCTGGCAGGAGGAGAGTGGTTATTTGGCAAATCCATCTTAGGCACTGAAGAACATGCACTTACCTGGAGCTATTTCTGGCAGTCCATGCATTTTTCCCTTCCTTTTATAGGGATTCTTTTGGTGCATGAACTAGGACATCTATTTACTTCAATCAGACATCAGGTAAAATCATCCTTACCCTATTTTATACCTGCATGGTTTGGTTTTATTGGAGCACCGTCGATAGGGACCTTTGGGGCTGTAATCAGAATCAAAACCTATATCAATAGCAGAAAAAAATATTTTGATATCGGCATTGCCGGCCCATTAGCCGGATTTGTCTTGGCTCTCAGTGTATTGATCTATGGGTTTACGAATCTACCAGAGGCTGATTATATCTATCAGATCCACCCGGAATACCTTGACCCTGATTTTGGTGGCCATAGTGCCGAGGATGGTTATTTGGTTTTTGAACTTGGCTATAACCTTCTTTTTTATGGTTTGGAAAAAACACTGGCGGATCCCACAAGAATGCCCAACATGATGGAGGTGATCCATTATCCTTATTTATTTGCAGGATATTTGGCACTGTTTTTCACTGCCCTCAACCTATTACCTATTGGCCAGCTGGATGGGGGACATGTGATATTTGGTCTTTTTCCAAAGCATCATAAAAAGATATCCCTTTGGGCATATGTGGCTTTTGTATTTTACGCTGGCCTTGGTGTTTTGAGTCCTTTTGAAAGTTTGGATGAAATACTCTGGACCATGCTTTTGTATATAGGATTTCTATACATCTGTTTTTCCAAGACCGATCTTGAGCAGCAGACCAAATGGACTGTGGTTTTGAGTATTGCCGCTGGACAGTATGTCCTGGCCTACTTTATGCCCAGTGTTCAAGGATATACAGGTTGGCTGTTTTTTGCTTTTTTACTCGGACGGGTAATGGGTGTAGCCCATCCGGAAGTGAGAGGACATGCAGAACTTGGAATTGGAAGAAAGCTGCTTGGTTGGCTTGCAGTGTTGATCTTTATTTTGTGCTTTAGTCCGCAGCCATTCAATTTTTTGATTGATTAATGTTTCTTTTTGAAAGACCAGGTCACAAAGAAGCGGGCAACTTCTTCACCTTGAGGATTATGGCCGACAGCCAACATAGTCAATCGCTCACTTTGATCCTCTTTAAGCCTGTCTAAAAGATTAGCTACTTCTTCTCCCTGTTGACAGGTAAATCTGATTTTTTGGTTTGCCTTCTTGGTGTATTCTGCCCTGAAATCGACGACCAGCATGCTAAATTTGCCTCTGTCTGCCATAGCAAGTTGACATAGGGCCCCAGTACTTAATTCAGCAGCGCCAGCTAAAGCAGCAAAATAAATGGATTGAAAAGGGTTTTTGGTATTCCATGAATAAGGGAGGCTGACTTCACAATGTTTCTCGTCAAGTGCTTCTACTTTAAAACCCCAAAAAAAAGCAGAAGGAAGCATTTTCAGCATCCCGATTTTAAAGGTGAAAGGATTTGTCATCCTCTTGATATAAGTATTTGCGCGTTGGCCCATTGGAGTAGATGTTTAAGGACTCAAAATAGTCAAAAAAATACAGTACATTTTTGAAATGGCACCTTTTTTGGGCTATTTCGCATTAAAATAAAGAAGTATGGTCAAAAAGATAATTTTCTTGCTCGTGACTGGAATGGTCATCTATTCTTGTGCCAAGGTTCCGCTTAGCGGCCGTAATCAGCTTAGTTTGGTAAGCAACTCGGAGGTTCTTCCACTTGCATATCAACAATACGATGAAGTTCTCAAAAACAGTAAAGTGGTCACCAATACTGCGGAAGGCCAAATGGTAGTGAGGGTCGGAAAGCGTATTGCTGAAGCTGTCGAAGCTTACATGCGTGAAAAAGGTTATGAAAAAGATCTTGAAGGTTTTGCCTGGGAGTTTAATTTGATTGACGAAAATACTGTCAACGCATGGTGTATGCCAGGAGGTAAAGTTGCTTTTTATACAGGCATCATGCCGATTTGTCAAGATGAGGCAGGTGTTGCTGTTGTAATGGGTCATGAGGTAGCTCATGCGATAGCGCATCATGCGCGGGAAAGAATGTCCAATGGAATGTTGCTGAATGGTCTATTAGGTGGAGTTCAGGTCGCTATGGGGCAGAATCCAACTTTGACACAAAGTATATTTTTACAAGCTGCCGGCGTGGGTGGCCAATTGGGTATGCTGAAGTTCTCGAGAAGTCATGAGCTTGAAGCAGATCAGTTGGGGCTAAATTTCATGGCTTTGGCAGGATATGATCCGAGAGTTGCACCTGCTTTCTGGGAAAGAATGAGTGCTGCCGGATCAGGAGCTGCTCCGCCTGAATTTTTATCTACTCACCCCGGCCCAAATAGGAGAATTGATGAATTGAACAAGCAAATGCCGGAAGCGCTTAATTACTACGAAAAAAGCAATAAGCGGTAATGAAAAAATAAAAAGCCTGGATTTTAGCTAAATGCGCTGATGATAAACGCCAATAGTTAAAATCCAGGCTTTTTTTATTGGTTGAAATTCCTCAGCTTGACTTGGGTAAATTTTCTTTTCGTATCTAAAGGAAAATCGCCTTTCATCATCCAGTCATAGTAGGAAGGCTCTTCTTTCAAAACAGCTTGTATGGTCTTGCCTTTATGTTTACCGAAGTTGAAGCACTCCTCACCATTTTCATTAAAAATAAACCTTCCCGCTAGATCCACCATTTTTTCATTCAATATATTGTGGATTTTTTTCATGTCATTTTCAAAAATCCCCAGCTTGTTACCTTGCAAATCTTCAGCTTCCTCCCCCTCATATTTTGAAATTTGTGATTTGAAGACTTCATAGCTTGCAATTGTATCTGCCTCAGCACTATGGGCATTTTCAAGACTCTTTCCACAGTAGAATTTGTATGCGGCAGACAGATTTCTTTTTTCCATCATGTGAAAAATCTTTTGCGAATCAAGGATATTCCGCTTATCAATATCAAAGTCAATTCCCGATCTTAAAAATTCCTCTACAAGTAGGGGAATATCATATTTCAGAACATTGAAGCCAGCTAAATCTGCCCCAGCCAAAAACTGATGGAATTCCCTAGAAACTTGTTTGAAGGTAGGAGCATCCTGAACATCCTTGTCGTAAATCCCATGTATCAAAGAAGATTCCCGGGGAATAGGGATGGTAGGGTTGATGCGTGTGGTCCTGATTTCCTCAGTTCCATCCGGTTGAACTTTAAGAACCGAAATTTCTACAATTCTGTCAGTGGAAATATTAGTACCAGTGGCTTCTAAGTCAAAAAAAGCAATTGGCGATTTAAGTTTTAAATTCATAACAATTCATTAGGATTGATTAGTTGCTTGATACGGCTGAGATCCATGTCATCATAGTTTCCAGAGCTCATCATAAGCAGATTGGTTTGTTTATAATCCTGCTTTTCTAGAAATTCCTTTAATAGTCGAATGTCTGTAAAAACATAAAGGTCTTCTCTTCCGAACCCGGATTTCAGAGTGCCTTCATCCATTAGCTCAAGTTTTTTTAGTGCAACAGCTTTAGGATTCAAATATACAGCTGCAATATCGGCCTGATCGAAAGTGTTCCTATAATTGTGCACAAAATCTTTATTCAAAGAACTGTAGGTATGCAGTTCTTGAATAGCGATCAACCTTCGGTTTGGATACTGGTTTTTTACAGCATTGACAGTTGCCTTGAGTTTGGAAGGTGCATGGGCAAAATCCCGATAAAGAATTGCTTCCTCAGACTTTGCCAAGATTTCCTGTCTTTTGGCAGCGCCTTTGAATAAAGCCAAAGCCTCATAGAACTTACTTGCACTGATTCCTAGGCTTTTGCAAACTTCAAGGGCACCGCTGATATTCTGAAGGTTATGATCACCAAAGATATTGATAGGAACAGCTCCATTTTCTGTTTCCAAAAATGTGATTCCGTCATCAATATGATTAGGGTGAGTTTGATAAGGTACCTTGTGGATGTCTGCACGGCAGTTTTCTCCAATGGCCTTTACCAAAGGGTCTTTTTCACAATAGATAAAGGTTCCTCCATTGGGTGTCATTTCAACGAGCTTTTCGAACTGGGATCTATAGCGCTCAAATGTAGGAAAGACATTGAAGTGGTCCCATGCAATTCCACTCATCAGCAAGGTGTCATGGTGGTAATGGAAAAACTTTGGTGTCGGATCCAATGGGCTGGTCAGATACTCATCACCTTCAATTATGATGACAGGGGCATCAGATAACTTTACCATCAAATCAAATCCCTCTATCTGCGCACCGACAAGGTAGTCAAATGCCATCTGATGGAAATTCAATACATGAAGGATTATCGCTGTAATGCTAGTTTTGCCATGGCTTCCTGAGATGACAATTCTCTTTTTATCCTTACTTTGCAGGTAAATAAATTCTGGAAAAGAATAAATGGGAATACCAAGTTCTTGGGCTTTGATCAGTTCAGGATTATTTGCCCTGGCATGCATCCCCAGAATTATCCCATCAAGTGTAGGAGTTATTTTTTCAGGGAACCATCCTTTTTCCGCAGGTAAAATACCTGCTTTTTCAAGTCTCGTCTTGGAAGGTTCGTAGATTTCATCATCAGAACCGGTGACCTTATATCCCTTATTGACCATGGACAAGGCAAGATTGTGCATGACTGCACCTCCGATTGCAATAAAATGATATGATTTTGTCATAGCAGTATAAAAGTCTAAAAGTAATAAATGCGGAATATCCATTCCCTTTTTTTTGGCATTATTTATAATTTCGATTCAGAATAATAGAAAACCTCTTGATTAGCATTGCTTTAGTAGAAACAATAAAATCCAACAGGACAGGTTCTGACTTTGCAGCAGTTAAAATGTTGATAAGTAGGGGATAAATTGTTCAAAAACTATAGGCAAAACAGTTTACTTTTGTTTATATGACTGAAAATAAACCTGTCGGTAAAGACCGTTTTACCGGACGCCGTAAACCTGATCTGAATACCTCAGGAGTGGGCAAACTACCACCTCAAGCCTTAGATTTAGAAGAAGCAGTTTTAGGAGCATTGATGCTTGAAAAAGATGCTCTGACTGCTGTTGTGGATATTCTGAAGCCTGATAGCTTTTATAAAGAAGCCCACAAAGTAATTTATTCTGCCATCTTGGAATTGTTTGGGGACAGTCAACCCATTGATTTGCTAACAGTAACAAACAGGCTCAGAAAGAACGGGCAATTGGAGATTGCAGGGGGTGCATTTTTCATTACTGAATTGACCTCAAAGGTATCTTCTGCAGCCAATATTGAATTTCACGCGAGAATCATCACCGAACAAGCCATGAAAAGGGAGATGATCAGCATTGCTTCCGAAGTTCAACGGGAAGCATTTGAAGATACCACTGATGTCTTTGAACTGCTGGATAAGATGGAGCAGTCACTTTTTGAAATTTCCGAAAAGAACATCAGAAAAAATTATTCCGACATGCGCTCAATCATGAAGGAAGCAATATTAGAATTAGAGTCTAAAAAGGGTCAGAAGGATGGATTGACAGGTGTACCAAGTGGTTTTACGGCTTTGGACCGAGTGACTTCAGGTTGGCAAAAATCTGATTTGGTCATCATTGCAGCTAGGCCTGCTATGGGTAAAACAGCGTTTGTGCTGTCAGTACTTCGAAATGCAGCTGTGGATCACAACAGACCAGTTGCCATTTTCTCTTTGGAAATGTCCTCTGTGCAGCTGGTGAACAGGTTGATTTCTTCAGAAGCTGAACTGGATTCAGAGAAAATCAAAAAAGGTAATTTAGCTGAACATGAATGGCAGCAGTTGGTGCATAAAACAAACAAACTATCCAAAGCCCCACTTTTTGTAGATGATACCCCGGCATTATCCATTTTGGAGCTAAGGGCAAAATGTCGCCGATTGAAAGCTCAGCATGACATTCAGTTGATAGTGATCGATTACTTACAGTTGATGTCGGGAGATTCCAAATCAGGTGGACAAGGTGGAAATAGGGAACAGGAAATTGCCAGTATCTCCAGGGCGCTTAAGAAAATTGCCAAAGAGCTGAGTGTTCCTGTCATTGCACTTTCACAGCTTTCAAGGGCTGTAGAAACCAGGGGAGGAGATAAGAGGCCCCAACTATCTGATCTTAGGGAATCGGGTGCCATTGAACAGGATGCCGATATGGTAATGTTCCTCTATAGACCGGAATATTATGGTATTACAGAAGATGATTATGGACCTACCACAGGTGTAGGGGAAGTCATCATTGCCAAGCATAGAAACGGTTCCTTGGATACAGTAAGACTTCGATTCGTAGGTAAATTCACCAAATTTATGGACCTGGATAATTTTGGTCCGTATACACCACAAGACGCACTATATGGAAGTAGATTCCCCAGTGCTGCAAGTGGTCAGGGGTTTGAAACTGGCAATACCATTAGGCTTCAAAGCAAAGCCAACGGAGGTGATTTTGAAGAAACTCCAACAAATGATGGCGACGTCGCACCATTTTAAATCAAACAAAAAATGATTGAACAAGTAGCCCTAGTGCTAAATAGAGCGGTAGCTAATAAAATCGAAATTAAGCAAATTCCAGTAAAAGACCTTCAACCAAATGAAGTGAGGGTAAGGATCAAGTCTGCAGCATTGAACCACAGAGACGAATGGTGTAGGCAAGGGCTTTATCCGAATATCAGTGATGGGATTACCCTAGGTTCGGATGGATCAGGCATAGTAGAAGCTGTAGGGGACAAAGTAGCTCAAAATTGGTTGGGCAAGGAAGTCATCATCAATCCAGCTATGAATTGGGGCGATAATGAAGCCGCACAGTCCGCTGAATTTCTAATCTTAGGGATGCCTCAGCATGGCACATTTGCGACTTTTGTTCAAGTGCCAGTAGACAGACTGCACGAAAAGCCACCTCACCTCAACTGGCATGAGGCAGCAGCTCTGCCCCTAGGAGGGGTCACTGCATTTAGAGCTTTGGTAGTAAAAGGAGAGGCAAAATCCGGCCAAAAAGTATTGGTGACAGGTTTTGGTGGAGGTGTAGCACAGTTTGCAGTTCAATTTGCCTTGGCTTTGGGTATGGAAACCTATGTCAGCAGTAGCGATCCAAGAAAAATACAGGTAGCCAAAGATTTGGGCGCTAAAGCCGGCTTTGATTACCATTCAGAGCATTGGGTAGGTCAGAGTTTGGAAATGACAGGCGGCTTTGATTTGGTCATTGATAGTGCCATGGGCAATACCTTGGGAAACCTTGTTAAAGTGACCAAACCAGGTGGCAGCATTGTCTTTTTTGGTGCCACCAAAGGTAATCCCGAATCAGTTGATGTGAGAAAGCTTTTTTGGAGTCAGATCAAATTGATTGGAACAACCATGGGAAGTGACAGAGATTTCAGTCAAATGCTGGAGCTTGTGGCGAAGCATCAGATAAGACCTATCCTTGACAGTGTGACACCACTAGAACGTGCTGTAGAAGCTTTTGACAAAATGAAAGCAGGAAATCAACTGGGTAAACTCGTCCTTCAGGTCAGTTAAAACTACTCCAAGTCGAAAAGAAAATTCTGATAGGAGTTTTGCAGTTCTTTTAGTGTTTTGAAATCCCCTTTTTCTTTTGCTAAGGCTATTCCTGAAGTGTAAATCTGCTCAGCCCTCTCTGATTGGCCTATTGAGGCAAAAAATTCTGCAGCCTTATAATAGGTCGGTAGATAAACTTTATGTTGGGTAAGGAGTATAGTATAATAGTATTCCGCTTGTTCAGGGGCAGTGGATTCATGCTCCAATGCAAGTGCATACCAATTGAAAGGATTCTCAGGCTCCTCTTCTGCAAACGATTTAAGAATGTCTATGCGGGACAAAATGCTCATGAATTCTTTTTTTAATTATACCCTAATTACTAAATTCACGCAATTTAAAAATAATTCAACTAACTATTTTTATAATGAAAATTCTAGTCTGTATCACACATGTTCCGGATACCACATCCAAAATCCAATTTACCGAAAACAATACAAAATTAGATAAAAACGGGGTACAGTTCATTATAGGTCCCTATGATGATTATGCCTTAGCCAGGGCAGTTGAGCTTAAAGAATCGCTTGGTGCTTCCTTGACAGTTTTGAACGTGGGTGAATCAGATACTGAACCTACACTTCGCAAAGCGCTTGCCATTGGTGCTGATGATGCCATCAGGATCAATTCTTTTCCTCATGATTCTTTATTCGTAGCTAAACAGATAGCCCACATTGCCAAAGCCAACAATTACGATTTGATATTAATGGGTAGAGAATCAATTGATTTCAATGGAGGCATGGTTCACGGAATGGTAGGGGAGTTGCTTGGTATTCCTTCGATTTCCCCGGTTATGAAACTTGAGATTGAAGGAGATGTAGTAAAAATGTCCAGAGAAATTGAAGGAGGTAAAGAAACTCTTGAAGCTAAACTACCTCTTATTGCTGGTTGTCAAGAACCCATTGCCGAGTGGAAAATTCCTAACATGAGAGGGATTATGTCAGCAAGGACAAAACCCCTTCAGTTAGTTGAGCCACAAGGTAATGATGCAGTTACTGCTGTAACGGCCTATCAGCTTCCTCCGGCAAAAGGAGCAGTAAAAATTATTGACAAAGATAATGTTGAAGAATTGGTACGTTTGCTCAAAAATGAAGCAAAAGTGCTTTAATTCCTTTTTTAATTTTTAACTAAACATACGAATACATCATGGCAATATTGGTATATATAGAGCACGTAGAGGGGGCTGTCAAAAAAACAAGTCTTGAAGCAGTTTCTTATGCACATGCTTTGTCTCAACAGTCAGGCAAAGGTGGCGTTGTTGCTTTGGCCTTAGGTGAAATAGATGCGGCAGCGCTTGGCCAAGTCGGCACTGCTGGAGCTGAAAAAGTGCTACATGTAAATGATTCCAGACTTTCTGCAGGCATAATCTTAGCACATGCTGAAGCTATTGCGCAGGTTTTTCAAAAAATAGAAGCCAATACATTGGTTTTGGCCAAATCCTCACTTGGGGATGCTGTTGCGGCAAGATTGGCAATAAAACTTAATGCTGCTTTGGTTTCCAATGTAGTCGCACTTCCTCAATCTGGAAATGGGTTAGTTGTGAAGAGAAGCATTTATACTGGAAAAGCTTTTGCGGACACTGAAATTAAATCAGAAAAAATAATTCTAGCAGTCAAGAAAAATGCCGTTGATCTGAAAACAGATGGAGCTTCTGCACAAGTGGAAACACTGACTCTTGATATCGCTGAGCAAAACTTTGCAACAAAAATCACAGCAACCGATAAAGCTACAGGGGAAATTTCCCTACCAGAGGCTGATATTGTTGTTTCAGGAGGAAGAGGAATGAAAGGTCCTGAAAACTGGCACATGTTGGAAGAATTAGCCCAGATATTAGGGGCAGCTACCGGATGTTCTAAGCCTGTTTCTGACATTGGATGGAGGCCTCATCACGAGCACGTGGGGCAAACAGGGGTAAAAGTTGCACCCACTTTATACATTGCAGTTGGAATTTCGGGTGCGATTCAACATCTTGCGGGTGTAAATTCTTCAAAAAACATCGTTGTTATCAATAAAGATGCAGATGCTCCTTTTTTCAAAGCTGCAGATTATGGTATAGTCGGAGATGCTTTTGAAATATTGCCAAAATTAACCGAAGCCGTCAAAGCAATAAAATAAAACTAGTGGACCAGACCATTGAGTTAGAAATTTTAGGATTGTCTTCCAATCATTCCCAATCAGGATCTTTTACCCTGGTAATGGGTGAATTGGGTGGAACTCGAAGGTTGCCGATTGTCATAGGAATGTTTGAGGCGCAAGCTATTGCGATTGAAATTGAAAAAATCATCCCCAACAGACCGATGACGCATGACCTTTTTAAGTCATTTTCATCCAATTTTGATTTTACCATTGATCATATCCTGATTTCAGATATGAGGGAAGGTGTATTTTATGCGAAGATCGTATGCCGAAAGGGGGCAAAGTCAGTCGAAATCGACGCCAGACCCTCAGACGCTATCGCTATTGCAGTAAGGTTCGAAGCGCCTATTCATTGTTCCTTGAAGGTAATGTCTGAGGCTGCTATTGAGTTTAATGAAGAAGAAGAAAGAAAAGAACATAAAAAACCTGTGCGTCCTGCAAGTACTGCCACCTCGACAAGAGGGGGAGATAGCCTCAAGGATTTCAGTTTGGATAAGTTGAACCAGATGTTGGAAAAAGCCATCAACAATGAAGATTATGAGCGTGCTGCCCGCATCAGAGACGAAATCAACAGGAGAAATTGATCTAAAAAAGTAGCCTGGTCAAACCAGGCTTTCTTATTACACCCAAATTGTAAAATAAACTTAGACCTTAATATTCTTAAATGGATTATTTGAGAGGAATCATTGGGATATTGGTTCTTTTGGCATTTGCCTTTTTGTTTTCTGCAAACAAAAAAGCTGTTGATTGGCGCCTAGTAGGAATAGGCGTGATCCTACAGGCGATTTTCGGTTTTCTGATTACGAAAGTTGACTTTGTTGCACAGGTTTTTGCTGCAGTTAGCAGAGGCTTTGTAAAATTCCTCAGTTTCTCAGGAGAAGGTGCAGTATTTATATTTGGGGACTTAGCGACCAACTCTTTTGGGTTTATTTTTGCTTTTCAAGTACTTCCAACCATTATCTTTTTCTCCACTGTATCTGCTGGTTTATACTATTTAGGTGTTTTGCAAAAAGTGGTTTTTGCGATTGCTTGGGTCATGTCACGCACCATGCGGCTTTCAGGCCCAGAGAGTCTTTCAGCTGCAGGCAACATATTTCTAGGACAAACAGAAGCTCCATTATTGGTGCGGCCCTTTATTCCTACTATGTCAAGGTCCGAATTGATGTGCTTGATGACAGGGGGTATGGCCACTATTGCTGGAGGGGTTTTGGCAGGATATGTAGCGTTTCTTGGGGGGGATAGTCTAGAGGAGCAAAGTAGATTTGCTGCCTATTTGCTTGGAGCCAGCATCATGAATGCACCAGCAGCGATAGTCATATCCAAAATCATGATTCCAGAGACTGACAAAAAAATCATCAATGATAAGCTTGAAGTCAGTGGCGAAAATATGGGAGTCAATTTGATAGATGCAATGTCGATTGGTGCTTCAGAAGGATTGAAACTGGCCTTAAATGTAGGAGGGATGTTGCTTGCATTTATAGCTGTTATTGCAGCACTAAATTTCATTCTAACAGGATTGATAGGGGACTATACAGGATTGAACGATTTAGTAGCCTCATCTACAGCAGGTCAATTTTCAGGCTTGTCTTTAGAATACCTATTGGGTCAGATTTTTAGGGTGTTTGCCTGGATTATTGGAGTTGAATGGAGCGAGACTTTACAAGTAGGGTCTTTGTTAGGTCAAAAAACAGTCATCAATGAGTTTGTGGCTTATTTAAGCCTTGCGGATATGAAAACTTCTGGTACTTTATCAGGTAAATCCATTGTAATAGCCACCTACGCCCTTTGCGGGTTTTCCAATTTCAGTTCAATTGCCATTCAAGTAGGAGGAATAGGCAGCATTGCTCCAAATCAACAAGGTAACCTTTCCAAATTGGGAATGCGGGCACTTCTAGCTGCTACTTTAGCCTGTATGATGACAGCAACGATTGCAGGTGCTCTTTTCGGTTAAGATCCCTTTCTATAGAAACCAAAAAGCCCTGCATTTTTATTTTTGCAGGGCTTTTATTTTTTTCAACTTATTGATGGTGTATTGTGATCTTTTCTATTTTATCACCAGGCTTGATTGCATCTATTACCTCTAGTCCTTCAACTACTTTACCAAAGCAGGTATGATTTCTGTCCAAGTGACTGGTATTGGCTCTGCTGTGGCAGATAAAAAATTGGGATCCTCCAGTATTTCTGCCAGCATGGGCCATTGAGAGTACCCCTCGATCATGGTATTGGTTTTCACCTGTTAGTTCACAATCAATGTGGTAACCTGGACCTCCGGTACCATTGCCTTTTGGACATCCTCCTTGAATCACAAAGTTTGGAATAACCCTGTGAAAGGTCAAGCCATCATAAAATCCTTTTTCGGATAGATTGATAAAATTTTCTACTGTTTTAGGAGCATCTTTTTCATAAAATTCCACTTTCATGGTGCCCTTTTCTGTTTTTATTTCTGCTGATTTCATCGAATTTTTTTTTCAAAATTAACAATCTTTATTTAAAACTGAATACCTCTTGTCATACAGCAAGTCTTGTTGCAGTTGATGGATTAACCTGATCCATTGCTTGGACTAACCTGGCTTCAAAAAGGAAAGGAGTACCGAAGTACTCCTTATTTGGGTTTACTCTTTCCAGGGTCAATTGACTAAAACTGAGGTGCGCCACGCAGGATTTCAGCAGAGGCATAAGATTCGTATTTTTTGAAATTTTCTATAAATGCTTTCGCCAGCTCTTTTGCCTTTGAGTCATATGCCTCTTTATTTTGCCATGTTTGTCTAGGGCTCAGGACCTCATCGGGAACGCCAGGACAGCTGTTAGGGATATCAATGCCGAAAACACTATGTTTGTGATAAGAGACGTGGTCCAATTGGCCTTCAATCGCTGCAGTAATCATTGCTCTTGTATATTGAAGCTTCATTCTTGATCCTATTCCATAAGGACCTCCTGTCCACCCTGTATTGATCAGCCAAACATTTACCTGGTTCTCCTCCATTTTTTTGCCGAATAAACTTGCATAAGCAGTAGGATGTAGCGGCAGGAAAGCAGCGCCAAAACATGCAGAGAAGGTTGTTTTTGGTTCAATCACGCCAACCTCTGTACCTGCCACTTTAGCCGTATAGCCAGAAATAAAATGATACATGGCTTGGCCTTTGTTGAGTTTTGATATTGGGGGAATTACACCAAAAGCATCCGCTGTGAGGAAGAATATATTTTTTGGGATTCCTGCCAAAGAAGGAATGATGGCATTAGGAATATGGGTTATGGGATAGGAGGTTCTTGTATTTTCAGTGACTTCCTTATTGTTATAATCAACCTTCCGTGTACCAGGAATGTAACGGGTATTTTCAACAATTGCCCCGAATTTAATCGCATCAAATATCTCTGGCTCTTTCTCTCTTGTGAGATCGATGACTTTGGCATAGCATCCTCCCTCAAAATTAAATACAGAAGTTGCGTTCCAGCCATGCTCATCATCTCCAATCAATCCTCTTTTTGGATCAGCTGATAAGGTGGTTTTTCCAGTCCCTGATAGCCCGAAAAATACCGCGGTATCACCTTTTTCCCCCACGTTTGCTGAACAGTGCATGGACAAGACACCATGCTTGTGAGGAAGCAGGTAGTTGAGCACCGAGAACATCCCTTTTTTCATTTCTCCTGCATATGCAGTACCACCGATCAAAATGATCCTTTTGCTTAAATTGATAATGGCAAAATTGGGCTGTCTAGTTCCGTCCGTTTCCGGGTCAGCTTCAAATTCAGGTGCACAGATAATGGTGAAATCAGGCCTAAAATTTTGCAGCTCTTCAGCTGTAGGTCTTAAGAACATGTTGTAACAAAAAAGATTGTGCCACGCTAAGGTATTGATTACCCTTAGGTTCATACTATAATGTGGGTCAGCACCTGCAAATGCGTCTCTTACATATAGGTTTTTGTGCCGAAGGAAGTCCAGCATTTTTGCTTGTAGTTGCTCAAACTTTGACTCTTCGAATGGGATATTGACATCACCCCACCAAACGGTATCGGAAGTTTCTTGGTCTTTAACAATGTATCGGTCCTTTGGAGATCTGCCGGTGAATTTTCCGGTATCTGCCATCAGTGCGCCAACATCAGTTAAAGTCCCCTCTTGGTTTTTGATGGCATGTTCCACCAATTCTGCAGGGTTGAGGTTCCAAAAAGTTTCACCTGAATGTGGCCAACCCAGTTTGGAATCAATTTTTGCTACCGGTTTCAACTCGAGATCGTGCATGGTTATCATGTAATATTTGGGTTTAAAAATATGTTTCAAAGATAAACAATAATATTTTACCTCTTTTCCAAAAATGCCATTTTTTCGTGTTTCAATCGATTTCGTAAATATTTTCTGGTAAAATAATATAGTTTGCTAATTTCTAATTGAACCCGGATATTGCATTCTAATGGGTAGGAAAAGGTTGATTTCTGTGTTCAGGAACAAAAGATAAAGGCAGCTGTGGCATATGGGAAAAATCAATTATCATTGTAGGATTATAACTATTTGTAAATCGTAAAAACTTCAGAAAATTGAAAAACAATATGGATAAAGACTTTGGAAATGAAAGGATGGATTTGTTTCCAGGTCCTGTAGTATTTGGTCATCCAAAGGGTTTGATGACACTTTTTTTTACAGAAATGTGGGAAAGGTTCAGTTTCTATGGGATGAGAGCTTTATTGATACTTTTCATGACCACTCCAATATTAAGTGGAGGGCTAGGCTTCGATGATAAAACTTCAGGAGCTATCTATGGTCTTTACACTATGGGGGTTTATTTATTGGCTGTACCTGGAGGGTGGTTTGCTGATAGACTTTTTGGACTCAAGAAATCTGTATGGTATGGAGGTGTCATTATTGCCATAGGACATTTTACCATGGCGCTGCCGGGACTTTTCCAACTTTTTGATGAATCTACAGTTGTCAAGACATCTTTGTCAGCATTAGACACAAATTCATTTTACTTGGGGCTTGTTCTTATTGTAGTAGGTACTGGGCTTCTCAAGCCCAATATCAGCTCAATTGTAGGCCAACTGTATCCTAGAGGCAGTATCAAAAGGGATGCTGGATTTTCTATTTTTTACATGGGGATCAATATAGGAGGTTTTATTGCTCCATTGGCCTGCAGTACTATGGCCATTTACGATTGGCATCTTGGATTTGGTTTGGCTGGATTGGGGATGGTTTTTGGACTTATTCAATACAAACTGACAGCATCTAATCTTGATGGATATGGTGAAGATATTGTTGTGGTCACAGAAGCAGAAATGCAGGAAAGGAAACAGATCAAGCGTAATCTTTACCTCATTGGTGCACTCGGGGTTGTAGTTTTAGGATTGCTGTTTTCCGGTGTTGTTCCTATTGATG
Source organism: Cyclobacteriaceae bacterium (assembly GCA_036782195.1). GTDB lineage: Bacteria > Bacteroidota > Bacteroidia > Cytophagales > Cyclobacteriaceae > DAIPZN01. The sequence continues at coordinate 59,469 of DAIPZN010000011.1, forward strand.
TCAATGCCATAGCAAATGGTTCAGGCATCATTTTCCTGATTCTTGCCTATGTGTATTTAGGTTACGTCATTTTCTTTGCGGGGCTTAAAAGAGACGATCAGAAGAAAGTTGGGGTAATTGCCATTTTGTTTGTGTTCTCTTGTCTCTTTTGGTCTGGATTTGAGCAAGCAGGATCTACACTAAATTTGTTTGCGGAGCGATTTACAGATAGAACAATTATGGGCTGGGAAATTCCTGCCGGATATTTCCAATCTATCAATTCCATGTTTATCATCATTTTCGCGCCTTTCTTCGGTTCATTGTGGATTTGGTTGGGAAGAAAGAATCTAGAGCCTAGTAGCCCTCTCAAATTTGCATCAGGGCTGTTGTTTTTAGGTCTGGGATTTTTAGTGATGTATTTTGCAGCCAAAATTGCTGCTTCAGGTGATTTGGCAGCTCCAACCTGGTTGTTATTCACCTATATGTTACACACCTTCGGAGAATTGAGTTTAAGTCCAGTAGGGCTAAGTCTTGTGACAAAACTGGCTCCAGAGAGATTTGGAGGACAGATGATGGGAGTTTGGTTCTTATCAGTTTCTTTAGGCAATCTCTTTGCTGGGCTAATTGCCGGAGAAGCAGGAGGGGGAACAGAAGAAGGGGTTGCCCAACTACCTGATCAATACATGATCATTGTTACCACGGCCTTGGGTGCGGGTTTGTTGCTTTTGCTTTTAAGTAAGCCCATTCGAAAACTGATGGGTAATGTGCATTAAAAAAAGGAGGCTTTAAG
>DAIPZN010000012.1:0-58231 GCA_036782195.1 Cyclobacteriaceae bacterium
ATAAAATTCTGTTTTACAACCGAATAAAATTGCATTCGGTTGTGATGATTTTGAGTGATGAAATTATCGGAATTATATTTCGGGTAACCCAGGTTTTCAAGATTCTCAATCGGCCTTTTTTTATTATATTCGCGAGCATAAACATCAAGTTGTTTGGACTTTTTTCTTAGGCAGCTAGATTTCAACATTTATAAGTTCAGCATTATATTAAACCCAAATCATGTCATTTCAGCAAGAGATTTATCAGCCCAAAAACCACATCCGTATTGTCACTGCCGCTTCACTTTTTGACGGTCATGATGCTGCTATCAATATCATGCGTAGGATTATACAGTCTACAGGATGTGAGGTAATACATTTGGGCCATAACAGGTCCGTCCAGGAAATTGTGGATTGTGCGATTCAGGAGGATGTGCAGGCTATAGCCATCACTTCTTATCAAGGCGGACATGTTGAATTTTTTAAGTACATGCATGATCTGCTCAAGGAAAAAGACGCTGGACATATTTTGATTTTTGGTGGAGGAGGAGGAACGATCTTGCCTGAGGAAATTCAGGAACTTCATGATTATGGAGTCACCAGGATTTATTCACCTGATGATGGAAGGGCAATGGGCCTCCAAGGCATGATCAATGATCTTGTCAGTAAAGCTGATTTTGCAGTAGGAAAGGATGTGAATTGGGATAATTCCATAGCCAAGGTAAATAAAAGAGCTATTGCGAAAGTGATTTCGGCAGCCGAAAACTATCCTCAAGAAAGTAAAAGCATGCTAGAGGAGATCCGGAAAGCTGCTGCACTGAGTAAGACACCTGTTCTTGGAATCACCGGGACAGGAGGTGCAGGTAAATCTTCTCTTGTAGATGAATTGGTGAGAAGGTTTTTGATGGATTTCAGTGAAAAGCATTTGGCCATCATTTCCGTGGATCCCTCAAAGAGGAAGACAGGTGGTGCGTTGTTGGGAGATAGGATAAGGATGAACGCCATACATCATCCTCAAGTATACATGCGTTCACTTGCCACAAGACAATCAAATTTGGCCCTATCCAAATATGTGCAAGATGCTGTGGATATTGTCAAAGCTGCAGATTTTGATCTCATAATTTTGGAAACATCAGGCATAGGCCAGTCAGATACTGAGATCATTGAGCATTCTGATATGTCGCTCTATGTGATGACACCAGAGTATGGTGCTGCAACGCAGCTGGAAAAAATTGACATGTTGGATTTTGCCGACATTATCGCGTTGAACAAATTTGACAAGAGAGGGGCTCAAGATGCCATCCGGGATGTCAAAAAACAGTATAAGCGAAATCATAATCTTTGGGATATCGAGGATGAACAGATTCCAGTATTTGGGACTATAGCTTCTCAATTTAATGATCCGGGCATGAACAGGCTATACAGGGCTGTTATGGACAAGCTTTCAGCTAAAACAGGAGCTGCATTGGATTCTACATTTAAATCCTCCGAAGAGATGTCGGAAAAGATTTTTATCATACCTCCAGCTAGGACACGCTATCTCTCTGAAATTGCTGAAATCAACAGGAATTACGACAAATGGGTAGAAGCCCAAAAAGAAATTGCCCAGCAGCTGTACAGCATCCAAAAAGCAATCGAAACCATTCGTGGATTAAAGGTTGAAGATCAGGACAGGCTGATCAAAGAGATGCAGGAAGTTTATGAGCAGGTAGCACTTGGGCTAGATCCTAAAAATAAGAAGTGGCTAGAAGATTGGCCTGGAAAAGCTGCACAATACAAAGGAGAGTACTACACTTTCAAAGTAAGGGACAAAGAAATCAAGATACAGACCCATTACAAATCATTATCCCAAAGTCAGATTCCTAAGATAAGCCTTCCGCAATATGAGGCTTGGGGTGATCTGCTGAAATGGGGGCTAAGGGAGAATGTGCCAGGAGAATTTCCGTATACGGCCGGTGTTTTTCCATTTAAAAGAGAAGGAGAAGATCCTACACGGATGTTTGCAGGTGAAGGAGGTCCGGAAAGGACAAATAAGCGTTTTCATTATGTGTCGAAGGGCATGCCTGCAAAGCGTTTGTCTACTGCCTTTGATTCAGTGACTTTGTATGGGGAAGATCCAGACCATAGACCGGACATTTATGGTAAGATCGGTAATTCTGGTGTGAACATCTGTTGTTTAGATGATGCCAAAAAGTTGTATTCAGGTTTCAACCTTGCTGACCCAATGACATCGGTATCGATGACCATCAATGGGCCGGCTGCGACTATGACTGCCTTTTTCATGAATGCAGCCATTGATCAGCAGTGTGAAGTCTATATCAAAGCCAATGGGCTAGAAGCTGAGGTGAAAGAGAAGATCAGCAAAAAGTATGCTTCCAAAAACTTACCAGTACCAAGGTATGAGGGCAGTATTCCTGAGGGCAATGATGGCTTGGGATTGATGCTTTTAGGGACTACTGGAGACCAGGTTTTACCAGCAGAGATTTATGAAAAAATAAAAGCTGAAACACTTACCAAGGTCAGAGGTACGGTACAGGCTGATATTTTGAAAGAAGATCAGGCTCAAAACACCTGTATTTTCTCCACTGAGTTTTCTTTGAGGCTCATGGGAGATGTTCAGCAATATTTTATAGACAGGCAGATCAGAAATTTCTACTCGGTATCTATTTCAGGTTACCATATTGCAGAGGCAGGAGCAAACCCTATCACTCAGCTGGCCTTAACCCTTTCAAATGGGTTCACCTATGTGGAGTATTATGTTTCCCGTGGTATGGACATCAATCAATTTGCACCCAACCTGTCCTTTTTCTTCTCAAATGGGATTGATCCTGAATATGCCGTTATCGGAAGGGTAGCCAGGAGGATCTGGGCAAAAGCGATGAAGTTGAAATATGGAGCTAATGAAAGGAGTCAGATGCTCAAGTACCATATCCAAACATCAGGAAGGTCATTGCATGCCCAAGAAATTGATTTTAATGATATCAGAACTACGCTACAGGCCCTCTATGCAATCTATGACAATTGCAATTCCCTGCATACCAATGCCTATGATGAAGCGATCACAACGCCTACCGAGGCTTCTGTGAGAAGGGCTATGGCTATTCAGTTGATCATCAACAAAGAATTGGGGCTTGCTAAAAACGAAAACCCATTACAGGGAGCTTTTATCATTGAAGAACTCACCGACTTGGTTGAAGAAGCTGTATATGTAGAATTTGACAGGATTACTGAAAGAGGAGGAGTTCTTGGGGCTATGGAGACGATGTACCAAAGAGGTAAAATCCAAGAAGAAAGTTTACATTATGAGACACTCAAGCACACCGGTGCTTATCCAATTATAGGTGTGAACACTTTTCTTTCTTCCGAAGGCTCTCCTACAGTGACGCCGGGTGAGGTCATTCGGGCACATGAGCAAGAAAAACAAAATCAGATCCAGACTTTACAGCGGCTGCATGCCATGAATGAAGACAGATCGGATGAGTTGCTCAACCAATTGCAAGCCGCTGCTATTCAAAATCAGAATATCTTTGAGAAGTTAATGGATGCTGCTAAGTATTGTTCTTTGGGTCAAATCACCCATGCGCTTTACCAAGTAGGCGGTCAGTATAGAAGAAATATGTAATCCTAATATCAAAATTGAAATGAGTAAAAGAAATGTGACGGTCAGGATGAAGGCCGATTATGAATACGAAGCTACCAATCAACAGGGCAACCTTGTCCATATTGACATGTATGATGCGCCTAATAAGCGGGCCCAATCCCCTATGGACCTTCTACTGTCTGCACTTGGGGGATGCTCGGCTGTGGATGCTGTACAGATGATGAAAAAGAAGAGAAGGAATATTGAGGATTTTTATATTGAAGTGGAGGGTACCCGGAATGATGGAATTCCAGCATTTTATACAGAGATCAAGCTTCACTTTGTATTGGTCTCTGCAGATGCCACCCCAGAAGAATTTGCTAAAGTTGTGGCATTGTCTGTTGACAAATATTGCTCAGTAGCTTCTTCTTTAAAGTCAAAAATCACCTACGCATCTGAAGTTAAAAGGCCTATATGAGGGTGTTGAGTGAGACAGTAAAGGAAGGGATAAAGATTTATCTGTTTTCTTGGAACAACAAATACCTTATCAAATTTGAGTGGGGACCATTGGAGCAGGTATTTAAAATTCCTGAAGAAGATGTGCTGGATATAAAAGATCTCCAATGTTTTTATGAAGGGGATTTTTTTGAAAATGTGAAAAAAAGATTTGATGAAATGGGTGAAAGTCTTCAAAAACAAAATAATTTTCTATAAATTTTCACAAAAACCACAATCAATATGTTGGGATGTAGGGGTTTGTTATTTATCGCATTACTGCTGGTAGCCTGTAAGTCTCCCAATGCAGACCCTGATAATTCTGACCTTTTCGAAATCAAAACGCTTGTTTCGTTGATGGAATATGATCTGAAGGAGCTTGAAAAAGAAATTATTCTCCTTGCTGACTATTCCCAACAGCTGCTTGACTTGGCGGAAACAAACAGCAACCTGGAACTTGGTTATACATTTTTCAATAATATAGCAAATGATGCTCCCAATGCGGATCCGGGTAAAAGTACGATTTGGATTTCCAATATCAGTCCTGATATCAAGGCAGCAAAAAAACTGGTGGCTCTTACCAATCCTATTGATATGCAATTTAAAAAGCTGATGGAGCGGAATGAGGTAATCGAACAAGTGTATTTCAACAGCCCTCTTCAGGTAAATAGGCTTTATCCTCCTTTTGATGCAGCGACGATGTTTGAAGCAGACTTGGATGTGACCACTTTCAATTTTTTTTATATGGCAGACAGCATCCATAATCCTACCAAAGGACCCGTGTGGTTGAGTGACATCTATATTGATCCTGTAGGTAAAGGTTGGATGATTTCACTTCTTCATCCAGTATATCATAAAGATGTTTTACAATTTGTGCTTGGTATAGACCTTACTGTAAATGTCATAATTGACAATTACCTCAATAAATCTTCAAAAAATCTCATTATTGTTGATGAAACAGGAACTGTTGTAGCTGGCAAATCCCAAGCTATAGAAGCTTTGTATCTACCACCATTAAAAAACCATACTTATCTTCAGACTATAACTTCAGATAGTTATAGAATGGAAGATTTTAATCTTTTTAAAAGTAAGTCTCAAAGTGTCAGGAGAATGGCGAGCAACTTTATTTTAGAAAAGAATGACCGCTATACAATCAAAGATGGAATGGTATCTATTCAGGTGTTTGGAACAAAGATGGCGATGCTTCCTTGGTATGTATTAGAATTAAAGATTCAGTAAAGCATTATAAGAAAATGTCCATCACGGCCAAAAGATACTTTTATAGAGGATTTGTCGTACTCGGCATTTTTGTGGTTTTCCTAATCATATTTTTAGCATACAGTTTTATCAGGGCACTTAAAGAAAACCAAATTGTATTTCAACAACAGACTTTGGATAAGCAAGTTGAGCTTGCAGCCCGGCAATTGCAGGAAAATTTCACATCTTCCTATGAGGACCTGATTTATTTCAGTGAAAATCTTGAGCTTGATAAAGGCCAACAAAACTCGAATACTGAACTTGCCTTCGAAAAGAGAAGTAGACGGATTTTCAATAGCCATCGCAATATCCTGGATACATTGATTGTGGTTTTTCCAACTAGGTATGTGATGTTCCACTTTGACGCTAAAAACAACTTCCATAAAAATGAATTGGAAGATTTAGAGGGGATAGTGTCAAATGCTGGGAATGAGGTGGTTTTTAACAATGAAAGTAAAGGGGTTGGGGTAGTTTTGAAGCTGAATTTGAACAGATTTTTTAATGATATCCTGAGCAGTTACTATTTAGGCTTGACAAGTAAAAAGTTTATTTTCCGAAACGGGAAATTTTCAGGTATTATAGAGTCAGCCTCGGCGGAAAACTATTATCTGGAAGATGAAATCAATGAACAGCTATTCCAAGATATTGCTGAAGGGTTAAAAGGAAGTTATATAGGGCAGTTTAATGATAGGCTTACAAACACCTCTTACAAAGCAACTATTCATCAATACCCTGTATCACTTTATCCGCTTCAGGACACTTATTCGGTAGTATTTCTGGATGATATAGGGAAAATCATGCCGAGTCTTTTTGGCGCCCATTTTTATGTGCTTTTGGTGTTTTTGCTCATCATTTGCTTTGTCATTTTGATTTTGTATAAATCCATCAAAAACGCACAACAAGCCAACGAGATTCTGGCTAATAATGCAGCTGAGATTGAGGATCTGTTTAGGAGGCAGACATTGTTGCTCCAAGAGTCCAAAAGCTTTATCTATTTTCAGGATGAAAATGGTAAAATGACTAGTGTGTCGGAGGAGGTAAAAAATGTACTAGGGTATAGCCAATTGGATTTTATGTCCAATTTTAAATCTTACATGTATGAGCCTGACAGGATTAAAATTAACCAGGAAATCATCAGGACTATAGCTGCGCGCGGCAATACCATGTCATTGGAAATTGAATTTATCAGTGCTTCTGGTGAAATGTTAAGGGTTAAAATTTTTGAAAAATTCTTGTACGATACCAATGGTGGATTTCTCGGGAATGTGGGGATCTGTACAGACATTACCGAAAAATATAACTCCGAACTTGAATTGCTTAAGAGTGAGGACAGGCTTAGGTCGGTGCTCAAAAGCTTGCCGGACATTATTTTTATTTATGATACCAAAGGTACCTTTTTGGATTATTATGTTCAGGATGATGCGTTGTTGCTGATTCCTGCAAATGAATCAATGGGTAAAACTATTATGGAAGTGCTTCCTGTCCCTTTGAATCAAACCTTAATGGATGTATTTAATCAGGCAGTTGAAACGTCTAATCTTCAATATGTTGAATTTGATCTGATGCTCAAAACGGGCAAAAGAATCTATGAAACAAGGATTTTCAGGCTGGATCAGGATCGCATGATTTCTATTGCACGGGACATAACAGGGCAGAAGCTTTGGGAGAAAGGACTTGAGGAGGCTATGGAGGCCGCACAGCAATCAAATAGGGCCAAATCTGAGTTTCTAGCCAATATGAGTCACGAAATCAGGACTCCGATGAATGGGCTTCTGGGAATCATCAATCTAATGGAAAAAACATCATTAGATGCCCAGCAGAAAGAATTTCTACAAATAATTAAAGATTCTGGACAGTCACTTTCCGGAATCATCAATGATATTTTGGATTATTCCAAAATAGAATCTGGAATGATGTCTCTCAATAGATCGGTATTCCATTTCAAAAATGAAATCGATAAGACATTAAAGATATTTTCCGGACTGATTAATAATAAAAATATTTCATTGAGCTACCAATTTGGACCATTGATGCCCGAATTTGTGGAACTGGATAAGGAAAAACTTGATCAGATTCTTTTAAATATTATTGGCAATGCCATCAAGTTTACTCCTGAGGGGGGATCTGTATCCGTAAATATCACAGGTGAGAGTGTTTTTGAAAACAACATTCTATTGCATTTTAACATTAAAGACACTGGAATTGGGATACCTGAACATATGATCAGCAGGTTGACAGATCCATTTGTTCAGGTGGACGGAAGCAACACACGGGAACACACAGGTACAGGTCTAGGTTTGGCTATATCCAAAAAGCTGATTGAGCTTATGGGTGGAGAACTTACTATAGAAAGTATTGAAGGTCAAGGTTCTGTATTCTTTTTTTCTGTATTTGGAGAAGTCAAAATTCAGGAAGAAGAAATAAATATACATGAGCCAGATCAATCAAATGGGGATTTTGTGTGGAAACAGATGTCTAAAAAGTATCCGGCCAATATCCTTCTAGTAGAAGACAATGAGACTAACATCAGGTTTATGAATATTGTGTTCGAAGAGCTTGGGTATGCGAATGATGTAGCTAGAAACGGGTTGGAAGCTTTGGAAAAATTGCAATCTACAGATTATGACATTGTGTTTATGGATATACAGATGCCAAAACTGAATGGACTTGAAACCACCAGGAAATTGAGGAAAATGAAGAAGGGGAAAAAGCTGACCGTTGTAGGGCTTTCAGCCAATGCTTTCCAGGAAGATATTGATGCGGCTTTAGAATCGGGAATGGATGGATATATTACCAAACCTGTGGATATTTATCAGCTTGCATTGTGGGTCAAAAAAATAGCGGAAGAAAAAATATTGGACAAAGAGGTTTAATAACCCCTTTGTCCAATAAAGTACTAGATAGAAGCATCAAGGTCAAAAGACTCCAGATAATCAGCTACTCGTCTTACAAACATCCCTCCCAAAGAACCATCGACAACTCTGTGGTCGTAAGAATGAGACAGGAACATTTTATGCCTAATGGCAATCACATCGCCAGTTGGTGTTTCCACAACAGCTGGCTTTTTTTGGATTGCCCCAACAGCCAATATAGCCACCTGTGGTTGCATGATGATAGGGGTTCCCATCACATTTCCAAAGGAACCTACATTTGATACGGTATATGTTCCGCCAGATAATTCATCCGGGCTCAGTTTGTTTATTCTCGCCCTGTTGGCAAGGTCATTAATTTTTTTAGACAGACCGCTCAGGTTGTATTGATCTGTGTTTTTGATAACTGGTACAATAAGATTTCCGCTGGGCAAGGCAACAGCCACACCTACATTGATGTCCTTCTTTTTGATGATGTTTTCCCCGTCTACAGAGATGTTGATCATAGGGAAATCTTTGATTGCTTTAGCTACTGCCTGAACAAAGAAAGGTGTAAAGGTCAGTGCTTCCCCTTCTTTTTTCTTATAGGCATCCTTTACTTTGTTTCTCCAGAGCACAATATTGGTGACATCAGCTTCTACAAATGAAGTGACATGAGGTGAAATTCTTTTTGAATCCACCATCCGTTGTGCGATCATCTTACGCATCCTATCCATTTCCATGATCTCATCTTGTGCGGAGATACTGACTGCCACCTTTTGTATAGGGGTTGAGGATGGGGTAGATGCCGGCTGAACGGAAGATTGGCTCCTCACTTTTAAATAGTTCAACATATCCTGCTTGGTAACACGGCCTTCTTTGCCTGTCCCTGGAATGTGAGCCAATTCTGATTTGCTTATTTTCTCTTCTTTGGCAATACTTAAGACCAATGGGCTATAAAATCTACCGTCATCACTTTCAGTGCCCACTGGAGTTGCTGCTTGAAGTACGGCTTGTGTCTGTTCAGGAGCAATGGACAGAAGTTGTTCTCTCTCATTGGCTATAGCCTCAGCCGCAGAAGTGGTGGGTCGTGCTGCTGGAGCATCATTGGTTTCAATCAAAGCTATGGGTGCCCCAACTGCAACAACATCCCCTTCTTTTACCAAAATTTCTTTCAGCACGCCTACATGCGTTGAGGGAACTTCCGTATCTACTTTGTCTGTAGCTACTTCTAAGACTGATTCATCTTGCTCAATAGTATCGCCAACTTTTTTTAGCCAAGTCAAGATGGTTCCTTCTATTATACTTTCACCCATTTTGGGCATCACCATTTCTACCGTTGCCATGTTTTATTATTTAATTGGGTTTATTTCTGACTTTTAAAATTAAATTTTATTATTTCCAATCCAAAATCATTTATTGGATTTTTATTCTGTTTTTCCACTGATGCACATTCTCAGTAAATTCAATGCCGCTACTCCTGTAAGTTGGATATTGAGCATACGATCTTGCGTGAGTTGTAGTTTTTTGGTGATGGTTTTTTTACCATCGGCACAGCCTATCCAAACGGTCCCAACCGGTTTTTCGGCCCAGCCACCATCAGGTCCTGCAATCCCGCTGCTAGCAAGACCATAATTAGCAGCAAACAGGTTCCGTACATTTTCCGCCATTTGAATAATAGTCTGTTCACTTACTGCCCCATGTTGTTCAAGTGTGGCATTATCCACATGGAGAATGTTGTTTTTAAATGTATTGTGGTAAGGTACGATAGCCCCCTGAAAATACCTGCTGCTGCCTGGTATGCTGGTAATCTGATGAGCGATATATCCGCCCGAACAGCTCTCTGCAAGTGCTACTGTCTTGTTATGACTGATCAAAAGATTGCCTACTACCGATTCGAGGGTATCTTGATCATATCCATAGACATATTTTTCAATCAACGGCAAAAGAGCGTGTATTTGGGTGTTGACATCTGCAACCAAGCCTGCTTCTTCATTTCCGAAGGCTGTTAACCTTAATTTCACTTGACCCAATGAAGGCAAATATGCCAATTTAATATGAGCAGGTAGTTGGGCTTCCCAATCTTTGATCAGATCAGCTAGCCAACTTTCACCTATTCCAGCTGTTTTGATCACTTTATGAAAAATTGTAGGCAAAGGATACATGTCTTTGATCTTAGGCAGAACAAAGTTTTCCATCAGGTATCGCATCTCATGAGGAACTCCCGGCATGGACATCCAGATTTTTCCTCTTTCTTCAAACCACATCCCTGGAGCTGTACCTACCGCATTGTGTACATAAGTACATTTGGAAGGAAGATGTGCCTGAAGCCGATTTAATGGAGTCAACTCTCTGCCTCTTCTCTCAAAAAAGGTCTTCACTGCTTCTAATGCTTCAGGGAATAGCTCAATTCCACAATTGAAATATTCCGCCAACAACGGTTTGGTCAGGTCGTCGTTGGTAGGGCCAAGTCCGCCTGTCATCAAGATGATATCAGCTCTGGACTCTGCATCTTTGAAAGCCGTCAAAATTGCTTCACGATTGTCTCCTACAGTAGTACGCCGCACTACTCTTACGCCGATTTTGTCCAATTCCTGACTCAGCCAGTGGCTATTGGTGTCTATAATCTGTCCATAAAGTAGTTCGTCGCCAATAGCAATTAGTTCAGCTTTAATTTCTTTGTATTCAGGCATGGTTAAATGGGTCTGCTTAAAGCCCATGCAAAAATAAGGATATTGGTCAGAGGAATATCAAAAAGTGCCGGATTAATAGATGGCTATCTGACTTTTGCTTTTGTGAGTATTTTGGCAAAGATCCCCGGGAAAAACCTTTTCATATATACGCCTATTGTTTCTTTTCCCCCAATCAAAACTTCACGTTTCTGTTTTTCAATGGCATTTGCAATTGCTTTTGCGCATTGTTCAGGACTAATTCCATTTTGCTGCGCATCATCCATTTTTTTTAAGGGGGTGCCATCAGCTGTTAAGGCATTGACAGAGACCTGTGTCTTCACAAAACCTGGACAAACCAAAGTTACAATAAGCCCATTATTGAATTGTTCGGCTCGGAGTGAGTCAAAAAAACCGTGCAAGGCGTGTTTAGAAGCAGCATAGGCAGAGCGGAAAGGTGAACCGAATTTTCCCACAAGGCTTGTCACCACTACAAAATGTCCTTGCTTTCGAGATATGAAATACGGCAAAATTGCCTTGGTCAAAGCGACAGTGCCAAAGTAATTGATCTCCATAATCCTGCGGTCCACACTGAGCAATGTTTCTGCTGCGAGAGATCTCTGACTAATGCCACCATTGTGGACCAGAACATCTATTTGCCCAAAAGCAGAAAGGGCTTTTGGAACAAGTTCTTCAAATGTGTCTGGGGATGCTAAGTCAAGTGGTAAAACATAAATTTGATCAGGATCAGGAGCGGAAGTTTTAATTTCAATTAGCCTTTCTTGGTTACGGGCAGACAAAATCAATTGGGATCCTTTCTGGATGTAGTGTTTTGCCAGAGCTTCGCCAATACCGGAAGATGCGCCTGTTATCCAAATGACAGAATTCATGGCTGTTTTCTTTTGTAGATGACAAAGTCGAACGCAAACTCATTATTGGCATCTTTTGGGAAGTGTTCTCTTGATATACTTTTCCAGATTTGTTTGTCGATATCAGGAAAAAAAGCATCTCCATCTACTACCGCATGAACTTCTGTAACCATCATTTCATCAGCAAATGACATGGCCTGTGCATAGATTTCAGCTCCACCGATGATGAATACCTGATCTAATTTCTTGGCAATGCAAATCTGAACTGCTTCTTCTATGGAATGGACAGTATAATGTCCTTCAGGTAATGTAAAATCCGTGTTTCTGGTAATTACAATGGAAGTCCTGTTGGGAAGTGGTTTACCTACAGATTCATAGGTTTTTCTTCCCATAATCAAATGATGCCCGGTTGTATGTCTTTTGAATAATTGTAAATCGGACTGCAATCTCCAGACCAATTGGTTTTCTTTTCCTATTACGTTATTGCTGGATTTGGCTACTATAATTGTTATTTTCAAAATAAATCTGTTTAGGTAAAGTACATTCTCACTTCACTATAGAAAGTAAGCTTACTTGGTTTTCATGATATTAGGATAATCCTTCATCCTGAAGGTCTTAGTGGCATTTTCATCTATGTCAACGAGTGACATCAGCATGCTGGATTTGTCTTTTTTGCTTTTGTAATCTACTTCAAAAACATTTCCTTTTGGCATATTCCTGAATAATTCCGGATTACTGTATTTAATTTTGTTGCCAAGATAGGGATTGGATTCCCCCCAGAGATTTGTACTACCCTTGACAGGTGTGGTTGTGACCCATGTATGGGCAGTCCCATCTTCAGTTTCCATTAGGTATTCCTCACAGGCATAGCCCTTGATTGATTTGGTATTACCTGTCTTCTTGAAAACAACTGTTTGATCCTCACCTTCCCATTCTTCATCTGACACTCCTTCGCCAAGGGAAAGGTAATCATAGCCGTATGCAATTCTCGATTTTTCCCCATCACTGTCCAAAAGAATGATGGATGCACTTTTTTCAAGGTCAAAAATCATGATGGCCATGCTTTTTTTCTTCTGCTCCTTGTCTTCAAATTCCATCCCGGATATCTGGGGACTTGCTGACAAATAAGATTTCATAAAGGTTGGAGGGAAGGATTTGCCCTTTTCGTCTGTTCCGGAAATTTCCATGGTAAGAAACCCTAGAAATGAATAGGAATCAGCAACTTCAACATCCTCACTCATTGCCCCTAAGATTTTATCTATATTCATTCCAGGAGGTGTTTCTCCATCTGGTCCAGTAATACCCTCAAAAGCTTTATCAAGCTTTTTCCTGGCCATTTTTTCTACTTCATTTTCAACTTTTTTCTCTATTGCTCGAGATACGCCTCTTTCAGCTGCATTTTTGATACGGTTTACCAGCTGCGCATGCACTTGCTGAAATGTAAAAGATGCAAGCAGCATAATTAGGAAAAGGACTTTCTTTCTCATAGTCTTTTAATTTTCTTCATGAATCTGAATTTAAATAGAATACAAGTCATTCCAAATTTGTTACCAATAAAAAGCAAGTTACACCACTATAAAAGCTGTTTGTAATGGCTAAAGTTTGTTGCCCCTTAAAAATTCTCCGATTTCCATCCTTTTTTTTCCTTCAAGTTGCAGCTCAAGAATTTCAAGGCTTTCTTCCCCCGTCTTAAAATATAAATAGCTTTTGCCGTCAGTCTGATATTCTCCTGGGGAAAGGGTTTGAAGATTATTGCTATTGACTTTTGTGAGATAGATTTTACAGATTTTGTCATTCAAGATTGTCCAGGCAGTAGGGTAAGGAGATAGTCCTCTGACTAAATTATGGATTGACTCAGCACTTTTGCTCCAATCAATTTTGCAGGTTTCCTTGAAAATTTTTGGGGCATGATGGACTGCTAAGCTTTCATCCTGCGGTCTTACTGTGATTTTATTTTCAGAAATTGCTTCAATGGTTTTAACTACAAGTCTTGCACCCTTTTCCATCAACCGTTGATATACGCTCCCGACATTGTCTTCTGGATAGATTGGTTCTTTTTCTTGGAAAATAAGGTTGCCTGTATCTATTTCATGTTTGAGGAAAAATGTAGTTATGCCGGTTTCTTTTTCTCCGTTAATTATGGCCCAGTTGATGGGAGCTGCACCTCTATAGTTTGGTAAAAGTGAGGCGTGAAGATTAAAAGTCCCCTTTGGAGGCATATTCCAAACAATTTCTGGTAGCATTCTGAACGCAACTACTACCTGGATGTCTGCCTTAAAGCTTCTGAGTTCATCAATAAATTCCTGAGCTTTAAGATTATTGGGTTGTAGCACCGGAATACCCAATTCAAGCGCAGCCTCTTTAACTGGTGAAAATCCTAATTGCTGTCCTCTTCCTTTAGGTTTGTCAGGAGCAGTGACCACAGCTACAACCTTCCATCCGTCTTCACATAGCGCCTTCAAAGCGGGTACTGCAAAGTCCGGCGTTCCCATATAAACAATCCTCATGTCCTTGTTCATTTTGTCCTCTGTTGATGTTAAATGACAAAGTAAGTGATTTCGGGGCGAATGGCAGGCAGCAAAAGCAGAACTGCTGCATAAAAAAAGTCTTCGGAAAACCCGAAGACCTTTAAGATGGGACTAACCCTTTTGAACTTAAACACTTCTTAGAGAGAACTCCAAAAACTTGTCTAAATGTAGGTAATAGAAAAGCTTGAGAAAATACCCATTTCTAGGTATTTTTAAGAAGTTTTCACAGGTAAATCAATATAGGTTATAAGAAAAGTTATAATAATTTTTAATTTTATTGACTAAGATTTTCATCATATTAACTTTAATTAGAACGTCCTTTCCTCTAAATGCTTTTCCAAAACCAATCTTTCAACACCTGAGGTTATCCAATCTGGTGCAGGTTTTCCTTTAAGATGAAAATCAAAAAATTCCATCATTCTCACGCTATAATCCTTTCTGTTTTCCAATTTCGCAAGACCATGGTTTTCACCCTTATACTGGATCATGATTACCGGTTTTTTCAACCTTCGAAGCGCATTGTAATATTCTATGCCTTGAGTGAAATCCACAGCCCCATCTTTGTCATTGTGCAGCATGAGTAATGGGGTATTGACATTTTTCACATGATAGACAGGGGAATTTCTTTCGTAGGCTTCCCAGTTTTCCCACGGCCCTCCTCTAAATCTTCCCTGTGAAGCTTCGAAAATTGCCATGTTGCCACCTCCTGTATTCCAATAGACCAAATCATACATAGAAATCATGTTGGTGAGCGGAGCACCTGCAGCAGCAGCTTTGAACATATCAGTTTGGGTGATCAAAAACGATGTTTGGTATCCACCCCAAGAATGTCCATGTAATCCCATTCGTTTTTCATCTATAATACCTGTTTCAATTGCAGCTTTTACTCCAGGCAAGACACACCAAACTGCAGACATTCCCGGATCATCAAGGGTGTAAACTATATCAGGGATAAAAACCGCATAGCCTTGACTGGTATACACATTAGGATTCCATCCTGTACCGCTAAATCCGGGAGTGCTGTAGCTATGTAATGTCTGGGATAATTTTTCATAATAATAAACTATAGTCGGATACTTTTGGCCTGCTACATATTCAGAAGGAAGAAACAAAGCACCTTGAAGGGAATCGCCTTTATCAGAAACATAATCGACTAGCCTTACTCCCGATGACCAAAGATATTTTTCAGCTTCTGGGGCATTGGTTGTCACCAACTTTGGATTATTAAGTTGCCCATCAGTAAGGTAATACTGGGTAGGTTCATTGAATTTTTCTTTCGATATGAGAAATACAGGTGCTGATTTGGCTTTTATCAACCTATTGTAATTCACATCATCCCAGACAAGGCTTTTAGGTCCCGCTGTCAATCCACTTTTCGCAGGTTCAAGTCTCACGATTCCGCTTTTTTTGGTTCTCTCACCATAAGTTCTGAACCACTGCGGCTGACTGAGGTCAATGCCTTTTTCTTCCTGATCCAATACAAATCTATATTGGTACCGTATTTTTTGAGCAGCACCGTTTTGTGTAAGGTTGATCGCTTTCTCCTTACCACTGACAGGTACTTGCCAGATATCCCAGTTGTCCCTCAACAATACATATTTGCTGTCTTTACTCCATCCCAAAGGTGAATTCAAGGGTTTAGTTATATTGTGGTCATCATCTTCCACAATGAAAGAAGTTGGTAGGCCTGAGGTGATATTGGTGGTTGTCAAGCGCTGTAGATCCATGATATGAAAATGCCCGTCATTGCCAAAAATCAATTTCAATCCATCTTGAGAAGGCCTTGGATAGGAGGCATAAGAAGGAAGGTAATGTTTTTCAAGAATCAGCTTGCGCTCACCTGATTTTAAATCGATCAGATAAAAATCATGATAAGTCTGACCATCTAAATTGATATCCAGCTCATAAGCCCTTCTGTCTACACCCAATGCATATAGTTCTTTAGGGAATATATTGATCTCTTTGATGGTACTATCTTGGAGCAAAAGATGCTTTCCGCTATTGATGTCATACATCGCCAAGAAGCTGTGGTTTTTATCCTGGTTCTCAAGTACTTGTTGCCTTGACTGCAGCCTTGCATCCTTCCAGTGCCAGATTGCCATGTCGGGTTTGGTCAGATCAGTCTTGTTTTCATTGGGTTTTGATTTCTGTAATCGGGCAATTGCCTTTTCAAGATCCTCTAAAGAATTGATGGTGGTGTCAGACTTCAGTTTTATCAATTGAGCTTTTGCTAAGGAATCCTTATTGACAGTTGATTCAGGTGCATTAGATTTCGCCACTTTGTTGAGAGGATGCATGCCATAGAATATGCGGGATAAGTCTTCTGACCAATTAGGTTTTCGATTGGGGCTGATTGTATAGCTTTGGTCAAATTTTAGGCTGTCCTTTTTTGGATCTATGACTGTCACTTGGGGATTGCCGAGGTTTTTGATGCCGATGACTGTTCCAAGTTCTTCCTTATATTCCTTGCTTTTCACAAGCTTTAAAGCCGTCAGTGCATCACCTTTTTCAGTCCATTGGAGGGATTTAAAACTTGCCTCACCGTTGTCGATAAGCTGAATTTTGCCGCTAGGTACATGAAGCAATTGGATGCCGTTTCCGATCTTATTGGCAGCATCTGTTGTGTAGGCGAGATATTCGCCGCTTTTATTGAAAGCAAATTCCGATACATTTCCAAAGTGCTGTTTTTTCCCGGTATTCAAGTGGACCAATAGGAGGTCTGTACCTTTCGCTTCACCGTTCCCCTCTTTAGCCAAGCTGACAGCAAGGTGGGTGGATTTTTCTCCATTAAAGACAAAGGACTGCGCCTTATCGAGTTCTGTTTTTTTGTCAGGATCATTCAGATCAATTAAAATGAGTTTTTCAGGTAGTGGCTTTCCTCCGTTTTTAGAAGCGGCTTTCTTATCTTTTTCTTTAGGATATTCTTTAAATGCCAGCCACCTGCCATCATCCGAGAATGCCAGCATCGGAGCAGATGAAGCTCCTATGGCAAAGGTTTTTTTGCTTTCAGGGATGTCAGCCTTCTGAAGCAAAAGTTCACTGTCTCCTTCTACTGGGGCCAAGACATAAACGAGCCATTTGCCATTGGGTGAAAGTTGGACCGAATTAGATGGTATAGATTTCCAAGAAGGTACATCTTTCCAAGAAATGGGCTTGGGTGAATTCTGTTCTTGTGCTAGACCTATATTCCAGATCAACGCAAAAGAGGAGAGAGCAATGATTAATTTCTTTTTATTATACATATCTAAAATATATTGGGTTTCTAAGGATGATTTACATAACGTTCGAAGAATTCAATGATTCTACCTATCCTGTCTATCCTTCTATGGACAGCTCCAGACCTGGATAGTTCATGGCCTTCATCCGGATAGCGTACATATTCTACTGGTTTGCCAAGAATTTTCAAGCTTTTATACAACAGCTCAGACTGCCTTACGCCAGTACGGAAATCTACATCGCTATGCTTTATTAAAAGCGGTGTCTGGATATTTTGCACATAAGTTTGGGGGCTGTTGTAATCTAAAATTTCTTTTACCCCTTCTTCCCAAGGATAACCAAAATGGTTTGGGACTAATCTCCAGGCATTACCTTCACCAAGAAAGAACGTGAGTTCATATACACCACGTTGAGAAAAAGCTGCTTTGAATCTATGGTCATGCCCTACAATCCAAGCAGTCAAATACCCGGCATAGGAGCCTCCCGTCAGGAAGAGCTGGTCTTTGTCGATCCAGTCAACTTCTTTTTGAGCCGCATCAAGTGCCCCTAGGACGTCACTTGCAGGTCCATCTCCCCAATTTCTGTAATTGCCTTTTTGAAATGCTTTGCCATAGCCCCCGCTACCTCTAGGATTGGCATATACCACACCATAGCCTTTTGCTGCCATTACCTGAAATTCATGCCACATAGACCCTTCTCCTGGCCCCCACATGGCAGATGGTCCACCGTGCATTTGAAGTACTGTGGGATATTTTGTTCCCGCCTGACGGTTGACGGGTTCCATGATCCAATAAGCAATTTCAAATCCATCCGTAGAGGTGAATGTTTTGAATATGGGTTTGGAAATGATTTTCCCTGCCAGCCAAGCATCATTGAATCTGCTTACCCGAATAGGGTTTTTGTTGTTGCTATCTGCAAGAAAAATTTCGGATGGATTTTCAACTTGAGTAAGGGCATATACAAGCTTTTGGTTTCTGATAGCAAAAGAAGTCACACCCACTTGACCTGATACGATGGCTTCGATTTTACCGCTGGATATATTGGCTTTCCAAAGGGGGTAACCACCCTGGCTAGCTCCTGAAAAATATATGAATTGACTATCTGCAGACCATTTGGTGTTGCTGATGCTTCTGTCCAAGGACTCGGTAAGCGGTTTAAAACCGCTTCCGTCTGCTTTTAAGATTCCGACATGGTTCATGTTGTAGCTGGGTTCTTCCATATTCTGATATGAAATAGCTATCCATTTGCCGTCAGGAGAAAATTCGGGATTTCCGACCCGATAATTTTCACGGGCATAAAATACGGTTGCTTCTTTTGAAGAAAGATTGATTTTCCAGATTTCAGTATGGTTGGTTAAGTCTGGATGTTCTGTATTTTTTAAAGAAGATGCTAGAATAAAAGAACCGTCAGGAGACCAGGTAGCGCCAAAGTAATTCTGAAAACCTTCAGTAAGTGTAGTGACTTCCCTTGTTTCTACTTGGATTACTTTGAGGTGGCTGAAGCTAAGTTCAGGGTTTAAGTCTGATTCCCCGAGAAAGTTTAGCCTATCGATGACCTTGGGGTCTTTCTTTGCTGAATTTTTTGAGAGCCAAGCCCTTAGTTCATCAAGATCTCCATCTGGATTAGGCTGAATTTGCTCTTTGGCAATACCTGCTTCAATGGCTTTGTAATGAGGCTCGTCACCAAATTTCCTGCCAGGACGCTGATGTTCCCAATCTGGAGTGCCAGCTATTGCCCAAATAGGTAATGTAGTAGAGAAAAGGATTTGCTTTCCGTCCGGAGACCAAACTGGGTTTCCGGCACCGTAGCTTTCATTGGTGATCAGTTGGCTTTCGCCACCATCCAGTGAAAGGAGATAAAGTTGGTTTTTGCCTTCTTTGTTGCGGGTGAATGCCACCTTTTTCCCATCTGGTGAT
The DNA here is from genome assembly GCA_036782195.1 of Cyclobacteriaceae bacterium. Lineage (GTDB taxonomy): Bacteria > Bacteroidota > Bacteroidia > Cytophagales > Cyclobacteriaceae > DAIPZN01. The sequence goes on from DAIPZN010000012.1 coordinate 19,359, forward strand.
AAGCTGAAGTTTGACACATTATATTCAGAAGAGGTAATGGCACTAGAGGTATAAGGAGCTGCCAGTTCTGATTTCCAAAGTTGCGATTTATAGCTTCCCTGTCCTGCAGAATGGCTTTCAATAAAATTTTTGATGTATAGCACATGCTTTCCGTCCGGAGTGATTTCATGTGCACTTGTACTGATGATTTGAGTGAGGTCCGTAAGTTGGATCGTGGTTTTGGTTTGCGCCTGTACACTAGCGGACCAAAGCAGCACAATAAAGAGAAATAAAGTAAGCCTTGTTTTCATTATTTAATTTTTAACTAATTAAGGAAAAGTTATAATCTTTAAGTAAGTTTAGCAGTGAAATTGGTCAGCCAAGATAGCCGTAGAAATTAAATAAAGCATGAATCTAGGTAAGTAATATGGGGGTTTTCAGAAAATTAGATGTTTCCATTTCTGGTTTTTTTGATAAAATAGCAGAGCCAACCATTGCTTTCAGTGATGAAGAAATCATCTTCAAAAACAAAGCTTTTGAGGAGTATTTCAAAGAGGATTTTGACAGCTGGTACCATCTTTTTGATGATCCTGTTATCCAACAGCAACTGAAACTTTTTTTTTTAGAAGGAACATTGCCTACAGATGAACATGTAACTTATGTCGTAAGCGATTCTGGAGAGGTAAAAAAAATTCATTGGACTTTTGAAAGTCTTCCAGTCAACTATCTAAAAAGAATCTGCCTAGCAAAGGTGAAAACACCAGGTTCCTTACAGGAAATCCGGCTCATTTCAGCAAATGACGAAAGTGTAGGCTCAAATTTTCTTGAAAACTTAGACTTCATCCAAAGTATTCTGCACAATAGCCATGATATGTTGGCACTATTGGATGAAAATGGTGTCTACAAATTTATCAGTACCTCCATTATTGAAAAGCTAGGTTTTACACCTGAACAGATCATAGGAAAATCATTCAGGGAATTTCAAGCAGATGGGATTCTGGTATTTGACCAAGAGAATATTGATGAATTGCTGGCATCTAAAGATGAGGTTAAAATAAACTTTTGGATCAATAGGCTTGACGGCACCAAGATCTATATAGAAAGCTATGGACGCAATCTACTGCACGACCCAAACGTGCGGGGAATACTTTTCAGTGCACGGGACATCACCGATTATTTTGACGCTAAGACCTCTCTCCAAAAACGGTATGAACTGGAAAATCTAATCAACAGGATTTCTGCAAAGTTTGTCAATGCAGGATATGATGGTGTCAACGAAGTCTTCAATGAATCATTAGCCATGTTGGGTAAATTTGAAAAAGCAGATAGGGCCTACATATTTTTAGTTCATGAAGAAATTAAGGTCATTGAAAATGTCTATGAGTGGACAGCTGAGGGAATAGCTCCGCAGATTGATCTCCTCAAAAACTTATCAATTGCTGATTCCATATCGATTACAATTGACTCCCTTAGGGATGGTCAGATCCTGATTATTCCAGATGTGGAAGCTTTGCCGGATGAATTCGCTACAGAGCGTGAAATTTATCTTTCCCAAGGCATCCTTTCTGTAATATTGATCCCGATTTTTTCAGAAAACAGGCTTATTGGATTCTTTGGCTTGGATGCAGTCAGGCAAAAACGCAACTGGAATGAAAAAGATGAATATGTTCTTAGGCAACTTGGTGATATCTATGCCGGAAGTTTCATCAATCAATCAATCAAAAAAAGACTTGATCGCAACGAAAAGTTACTTGCCGAAACAGAAATTTTGGCTAAGTCTGGTTCCTGGAGGTTTAGCAACTCCAAAAAACGTGTGTTTTTTTCCAAAGGTCTCAATCAAATATTTGAGTTAGATGATCAGTTGTTTTCTGAAAAACCCAGGGATTTTCTCAAAAAAATAGCAAAAAATGATCGGGTGGAGCTGCTGGCAAATATCAGGGAAGCATTAGAAACAGTCAGTTCAGTTTCCGGGGAATTTACTCTGAACCTAAAGGAAAATAAGTACAAATACATCAGCTACAGGATTCAGGTAAGGCCAATAGACGATGCAGGTAAAATTGAAGTATTCGGCTATTGCTCCGATATTACAGCTAAAAAGGATGCCGAAAATTACCTCAGACTACAATCCCAAGTCCTCGCACAGGTTTTTGACCCAATTCTTGTAGTCAACAATGATTTCAAAATCATTTATATGAACAAGGCTGCATTGAAAGAATGCGGTATAGAATCGGATGGTGGGTTGAAAGGAAACATTTTTGATTATTTTGAATTCCTCACTCCTGAAGGTGAAGATTTCATCAGCATCATTTCGTCCCTACATGAAGGTGAAGCTTATAGAAAAGAACTGGATATAAAGTTGACAAATGGGTTCATTGAACCATATGATGTTTCCATCCAACCATTTCTCAATGACCAACACGAAAAATTAGGGTATTCCTTTTTACTCCGTAACCGGTCCTTGATTATCAAACAAGAGGCTTTGGCCAAAAAAGCCAAATTGATTGTTGAAAATAGCCCTGCTGTATTGTTTACGGTAGATCCAAACGACAATTTTAGGATTCTCTACATTTCTGAAAATATCAGACAGTTTGGTTATGAAGCGGATAGACTGATTCAAGACAAAGTGTCTATTCTTGACCTCATCCATCAAGATGATCTTGAGCAAATTTTACAATACCATAGCAAAAGGTCAAGCGATAAAGGTATTCCTGCTTATTCGGGAGAATACCGCATCAAGAAAAGTGATGGTACTTATCGTTGGGTGGAGGACAATTCAAAAGAAATCCAGGGTCAAAACAAACAGATTCAGTTTCATGAAGGCTTGATTCAGGATATTACGGACCAAAAAAGAGATCGGGAAGAAATCATCCGAAGCCAGGAAAGGTACAGAGTCCTTGCCTCCAATATACCACTCACCAGTATTTTCCTTATCGATAGGGATCTCCGCTACATTGTGGCCCAAGGGACAACGTTTGAAACATGGGGGATGACCTCAGCCGATTTTGAGGGCAAAACTATGGAGGAGGTCCATAAATTCAATCTAAGCGAAATCCAGCCATCTGTAATTAGGGCTTTGATCAAAAAGGAAATTGTCCAAAAACATCTTTTTTACCGCAAGAGGATTTATGAAATCATCATACGGCCAATCATCTACCAAGGTGAAGTGGAATATGCATTGGGTATACTCCGCGATGTCAATGAAGAATTCCAGGCTAAGGAAGATCTGAAAAAGAATGAGGAAAAATATAGAAAGCTAGTTGAGGAATCGACAGAAGTTATCTATTCCATTTCTTCCAAAATGACCCTGACTTATGTTTCACCCAACATACAGCAGTTTTTAGGTTATGATTATAACAAGGTAATAGGGGTGAGTTTAACTGAGTTTATCCATCCTGATGATAGGTATATTTTGAATTTCAACATGGAGGATGCAAAGAACAACCAAAACCAATATTGGGAGTTCAGGCTAAGGCACCAAAATGGCGAGTATAGAATCTTCAGCTCTAACGGTAAAGTAGTCCGCAATGAAGAGGACAAGGAAATGTACTATACAGGTATTGCCCGTGACATTACCAAACTGAAAGAAGCACAAAGGGAACTGTTTTATGCCAAAGAAAAAGCAGAACAGGCTTCTATCATCAAATCTCAGTTCCTGTCTATCATGAGCCATGAAATCAGGACTCCGATGAATGCGGTGATTGGCATGGCGCATTTGCTTATTGAGGACAACCCTCGTCCTGACCAGCTGGAAAATCTCAAGACATTGCAATTTTCGGCTGAAAACCTCTTGGGCTTAATAAATGACATCCTTGATTACAGTAAAATAGATAGTGGCAAGGTAGAACTTGAAAGGGTTAATTTTGAACTGAACACTGCTTTCAATAGAATTCTCCATTCCTATACCTATCAGGCTAGGGAAAAGTCATTGGATATTATTTTTGATTATGATCCCAGCTTGCCAAAAACTATTGTTGGGGATCCTGTAAGGCTAGGTCAAGTAATCAACAACTTGGTTTCAAACGCAATCAAATTTACTGAAAGAGGGTTTGTAAAAATAACTTTGAAAAAAGTTTATGAAGATGAGCAATCAGTAACAGTCAAATTTGATTTTGAAGATACAGGTATAGGTATACCAGAAGAGAAATTACAAAGTGTATTTGAGGCCTTTACTCAGGCAAGTGCAGAGACCACGCGAAAGTATGGCGGCACAGGATTGGGCCTTGCCATTGTCAAAAGGCTTGTTGAACTCTTCGGTTCCGAAATCCAAGTTTATAGAAAAGAATCCGGGGGTACTCTTTTTAGTTTCCAGATTGCTTTTGATAAGTTTAATTTTAAAGCTGTTTCGCCATTAAAAAACATTGGAGGAGAGAATAGAAGTCTGAGTACGGCTATGATTTTGGTGGCAGAGGATAATTTAGTCAATCAAGTCATGATCCGAAAGTTTCTTAACAAATGGGGCGTAAAGCAGGTAGTTATCGCAGGTGATGGCATTGAGGCGCTTTCTGCATTGGAGACACAGTATTTTAATCTCGTTTTACTGGATTTGCAGATGCCTGCTATGGATGGATTTGAAGTTGCACGGAATATCCGCAGTATGGAGAGCAATGCACATCGTACTGTGCCGATAATTGCCTTGACGGCATCATCCTTGCTAGACGTTAAGGATCAGCTGGATGATGTGGGAATTGATGATTATATTTCAAAGCCTTTCAATCCAGATGATCTTTATGCTAAAATGATCAAGTACCTGAAAGTATAAATTCTGCTCAATCACCTTTTCAATTCAAGCTTTAGCCTTAATTTTGAAAGCAAAACCCATTGCATGAGAATTCCAGTAGTGTTTTTGTTGTTTCTTGTATTGCCCCTGTCACTTGCGTACGGTCAGGTGGATAAGTCCAATAGGGCCACCATGTATATGACATATGGCCGCACAGGTGCCAATTTGCGCGATTTCAACACCATGTTGGACAACAAAGGCCTGTCCCCAATGAGAAATGGTTACAGTAATTTCAGTTTTGGATACCAAACTAGATTCAATGATTTTATCCTTGGGTTGGAACTATTCCAAAATGCCGGGCTGCAATCTAGGTTCAATGGATATGAACTGGATTATAGAACTACAAGGTTTTATCTGAATGTTGGTTTTGCATTCACAGAAGAAGGAAGGTTTCAGTTGATCCACTACATGTCAGTAGGATCTGGATTTTTGAATTTTCAAATGATGAAGGACGGGCCTAATGCAGGCTTATCTGAATTTCTTCAACAGCCGAGGCAAGGGTTTATTTTAAGAGATGGCAATATTCACAAAGGGTCTTTAAACCTTACAGGTTTTTTGACAGAAATTGGGTTTCAAATGAGTTATGATTTTGATATTCCAGGTCGCGAAGAGGCCTTTGAAATCATGACCAAATTCGGTTATTCTTTCAGTCCTTTCGAGGATAGCTGGAAGCTTAACGGTATTTCTTTCAGCAATGCCCAAAGTGGGGCTTTCATTAGGGTAGGAGCTGGGATCTCACTTCCGGATCACAATTTCTTTTATAAAGACGCATCAATAGGTGCCCATTTTCTTTATGGGTATCATTTTACTGCACCAAATACCTTGAATACCATACTTGAAGAAAATGGTCTGCAGTCCTTTCAGGATCGCCCAAACAACTGGGGGCTAAAAGTGATGGGGGAATCAAAGGGCTTTTTGTATGGATTTGATTTCTATAATCTGGGCCTGGGAGGTCAGGCAAGTGAGCAACAAAAACATACCCTCAACAGTGTGCGGGTTTATGCCAATGGTGGATTGAAATTTTTTGAACGTAGGAATTTTGAGCTTGGCGCTCTTGGAGGGGTTGGCTTTGGGAATCTACGGTACACGCTATTGGATACCCAAAAACCTAATTTCCCAAGACTTTTTGAAGAACCTGATCACGATGGCGCAATACGCGCACGAGGGCTGATGGCCAAACCTGAGGCTTACATGGCGTATGGCATTCCCCTTACAAAGGAAAAGCAGTTTGATTTGGTGGTTGGTGTACACGCCGGGTATGAAGTTCCGCTGGGAGCATATAGATTGGGTGGTGTTTCCATGTACCAGTACCTGTCTAATCCCTATCTACAATTAAGTCTTGGGATAAGACCTTAATCTTCAACTTCAACAATTACTTCAACTTCTACAGCAATGTCCATTGGTAGTGCAATCATGCCTACAGCAGATCTTGCATGTTTTCCCCTTTCACCAAAAATTTCTACCATTAAATCTGAATACCCATTGATTACCTGAGGATGTTGCTGGAAATCAGAGCCGCAGTTGACCATCCCAAGTACTTTAACAATCCTTTTTACTTTTCTCAAATTCCCAAGTTCGGCTTTTAGCACACCTAGGTGATTGATTGCCACTAACCTTGCGGCGTCTCTGCCTTCTTCCACGCTTAATTCCTGACCGACTTTTCCGGTTATATAGCTTCCGTCAGCTTTTCCAGGACCCTTTCCCGCCAAAAACAAAAGATTGCCGCTGCGTACTGCATTGACATAATTTGCAACAGGAGCACTGGCTTCGGGTAAGACAATTCCCATTTCCAAGAGTTTGGCCTCAGGATCCCAATTTGCTTCACTGGGAGTTTCAACATTTCTACCGCATGAAATACACAGGAGCAGCAGACTGATTAAGAGCAGGTTTTTGGTCATTTTTGTGTTGGTTAAAAGGCGGAAATTTCCTCATCTAATTTGCGCGCTTATTTTTAAAAAGTAAAATTGAGGTTCGCAAACTTGGTGTTAAATCCCCATTTTATTATTGAGGGAGCAAAGAAAACGGAAATTTTTTACCGATTTTCCAGAAATGGAAGTACATTTGGACTTGCTTATCGAGAAAGACCGAGGGAAGGGCCCAAAGACGTCTTAGCAACCTGATCATACAAGGTGCTAACTCCCATTCCGGAAATGCCGGGAATAGATGAGCGGTAGATTAAGTAATGCTTTTTTCTTCCGGTTCTGTCTCGTATAAGCTTTTTAACTATACAACCTATGAGCAGAACGTCCTTACTCCTTTCTCAAGCCAAAAAAAAGATTCTGATTCTGGATGGGGCTATGGGTACCATGATCCAACGGTACAAGCTTACCGAAGATGATTTTAGGACACCAGAACTTCGGGACCATCACCTTGACCTTAAGGGCAACAACGACTTACTTTCCTTGAGTAGGCCTGATATCATAAAGGCAATCCATGATGCCTATCTTCAAGTAGGTGCGGATATTATTGAGACCAATACTTTTAGCGGGACTTCCATTGCCCAAGAGGATTATGCGCTTTCTCATTTGGCTTATCAACTCAATTTTGAGTCTGCTCGAATTGCAAGGGAGGCAGCAGATGAATATACCCGCCTGACACCTGATCAGCCTAGATTCGTAGCTGGAGCTATAGGTCCGACCAATAAAACAGCTTCTATTTCGCCTGATGTGAATGATCCTGGATATAGGGCTATTACGTTTGACCAACTTGCTGAAGCGTATAAAGTACAGGTTCACGGGTTGATTGACGGTGGAGTGGATATTCTGTTGGTAGAAACCATCTTCGATACACTCAATGCCAAAGCAGCACTTTTTGCCATTCAGGATGTGTTTGAGGAAAGAGGATTACCTCTTGACCCGGAAGAGGGTGGGATGCCTGTGATGATATCTGGTACCATAACGGATGCTTCTGGAAGAACACTTTCAGGGCAAACCACTGAAGCTTTCTTGATTTCTGTTTCCCACGTCCCACTCTTCAGCGTTGGACTCAATTGTGCTTTGGGAGCTAAAGAACTAAGGCCATATCTTCAAGTCCTATCCAAAAATGCACCTTTCCTTGTGAGTGCATATCCTAATGCAGGGCTGCCCAATGAGTTTGGACAGTATGATCAGGGTGCACAGGAAATGGCACAGCAGGTGGAAGAATTTCTTAAAGAAGGTCTGATCAATATTCTAGGTGGGTGTTGCGGTACCACGCCAGAGCATATTGCTTCCATTGCAGGAACAGCGGCAAAATATAGTCCCAGAAAACTTGAACTGACGGTAGCAGATGATTAAAAACAGAAATAATAACCTGATGAAACTATCGGGGCTCGAACCTTTGGTCTTTACTCCCGAATTGAATTTTGTCAATATTGGGGAGCGAACCAATGTCACTGGATCCAAGAAGTTTGCCCGCCTGATTCTAAACAACCAATATGATGAGGCGCTGGAAGTAGCTTTGGATCAAGTTAGGGGAGGTGCCCAGGTTCTGGATGTCTGCATGGATGAAGGAATGCTTGACGGTGTTGCAGCTATGCAGCGTTTTTTACACCTCATTGCCTCAGAACCTGAGATCAGTAGGATTCCGATCATGATCGATAGCAGTCGCTGGGAAATCATTCTGGCAGGCTTAAAGTGCGTGCAGGGAAAAGGTATCGTCAACTCCATCAGTCTGAAAAATGGCGAAGCGGAATTTATCCATCAAGCCAAAATGATCAAAAAATTTGGAGCTGCAGTTGTGGTGATGGCTTTTGATGAATTGGGTCAGGCAGATACCTACCAGAGAAGAATCGATATCTGTAAGAGAAGTTACGACATCTTAGTCGGTCAGGTAAATTTCAATCCACAGGATATCATTTTTGATCCAAATATTTTCCCTGTAGCGACCGGAATGGATGAGCATCGAAAGAATGCCATTGACTTTTTTCATGCAACACAATGGATCAAGCAAAACCTGCCCGGAGCTAAAGTCAGTGGAGGTGTCAGCAATGTAAGTTTTTCTTTTAGGGGTAATGATCCAGTTCGGGAGGCTATGCATAGTGCCTTTTTGTACCATGCTATCCGTCATGGGATGGACATGGGTATTGTAAATCCTGCCATGCTCCAGGTTTACGATGATATTCCGAAAGATCTGCTTCAAAAAGTTGAAGATGTACTTTTTGACAGAACCCCAGATGCTACAGAGCAATTATTGGCATTTGCGGAGACAGTAAAGGCAAGTGATAAAAAGGAAGTTGCAAATGAAGCTTGGAGAAGTGAACCCATTGCAAAAAGAATTGAACACGCCCTGGTAAAAGGGATTATTGATTACATTATTGAAGATACCGAAGAAGCCCGCATCGCTTTAGGCAATCCGCTGAAGGTGATTGAAGGGCCGTTGATGGATGGAATGAATGTGGTAGGAGACCTTTTTGGTGAAGGCAAAATGTTTTTGCCCCAAGTAGTGAAATCTGCCAGGGTGATGAAGAAGGCTGTGGCATACCTAGAACCATTTATGCCTAAAGTCGGCGATTTGGATTATGACGCAGGAAAAGGAAGTGTCAAAAAAATTCTCCTGGCTACCGTCAAAGGTGATGTGCATGATATTGGTAAAAATATAGTAGGAGTGGTATTGGCCTGTAACAGCTACAGGATTATTGATCTTGGGGTAATGGTCGATGCCCAAAAAATCATAGATGAAGCCATTAGGAATCAAGTTGATATTATTGGGTTAAGTGGATTGATCACTCCTTCTCTTGACGAAATGGTCCATGTGGCTTCCGAAATGGAAAGACAAGGATTGGACATTCCCTTATTGATTGGAGGTGCCACTACATCCAGAATCCATACTGCGGTAAAAATCGATCCTGTCTATAGTGGGATTGTAGTCCATGTCACGGATGCTTCAAAGTCGGTTCCGATTGCAGGCGAAGCCATTCAGGAGGAGACCAAAGAGGCATATAAAAAAGGAATCAAGGAATCTTATCTGCAATTGCGCATTGAGCATGAAGCAAAACTGCAGGTCAAGCAGATGGCAACTTATGAAGAAGCCAAAGCTAATCCTACTTACATTGACTGGAGTAGTTATAAGCCTGTAGTGCCTGCCCATCTGGGTGTGACCGTCTTAGAAGAGCTGGATTTGAATGTTTTGAGGCAATTTATTGACTGGACGCCATTCTTCAGTACATGGATGCTTGCTGGCAAATACCCAAAAATTTTACAAGACAATGTCATCGGAGCAGAGGCTACACGGCTTTTTGAAGAAGCCAATCAAATGCTCGATCAGGTGATCCGAGAGAATTGGCTGCAGGCAAAAGCTGTGGTCGGTTTATTTCCTGTGACCCGAATTGGGGAAGATGTGCATATTCAGGGAGCCAAGAATCCATATATCTTCCACTTTCTTAGGCAGCAGGGTAAAAAAGGGAAAGGAGTTCCCAACCGGAGCTTGGTTGATTTCCTACATCCCGATCAGCAGGATTTTATGGGAGGTTTTGCTGTTACGGCTGGTTGGGGAATTGAGAAAAAGCTGGCTGAGTTTCAAGAGAACCATGACGATTATAAAGATATCATGCTCAAAGCACTTGCGGATAGATTGGCAGAAGCAGGAGCAGAGTATTTGCATAGTCTGGTGAGAAAAAGCTTGTGGGGTTATGCACCGGAAGAGTCCCTAGACAACGAGGATTTGATAAGAGAGGCTTATCTAGGCATACGCCCTGCTCCTGGCTATCCTGCTTGTCCGGAACATTCGGAAAAGAAGACACTTTTCGAGCTTCTGGAAGTAGAAAAACATACAGGAATAACACTGACAGATAGTTTTGCTATGTACCCGACCTCATCAGTGAGCGGTTTTTATTTTGGCCATCCCGAGAGTAAGTATTTTGGACTTGGAAAAATCGGAGAAGACCAAGTTGAGGATTATGCCAAGAGAAAAGGCGTCAGCAAACAACAGGCGGAGCGATGGCTTTCTCCTAATTTAGCCTATTCACCCACTTTACAAGTTCAGGATCTATAATTTATGAAAATCACAGAATATCTTGAGCAGGCTACATCTACCCTGTTCTCCTTTGAAATCTTGCCTCCTTTAAAGGGTCAAAGTCTAAAAGAACTACTAGAAGGAATAGCTCCGTTAATGGAATTCAAACCTCCTTTTGTGGATGTGACTTACCACAGGGAAGAATTTATTTATAAGAAGCATCCCAATGGACTACTGGAAAAGGTCAGTACAAAAAAGCGCCCTGGAACAGTAGGGATATGTGCTGCGCTAATGAACAGGTTTCAGGTGGAGGCAGTACCACATTTATTGTGTGGGGGATTTTCCAAAGAAGAAACGGAAAATGCTTTGATCGATCTAAGCTTCATTGGTGTTCAGAATGTTTTGGCCCTTCGCGGTGACGCTCCAAAAAGCGAGGGTAAATTCGTGCCAGAAGAAAATGGTCATGAATTTACCAGGGATCTTGTTGCCCAGATTATCGGGATGAATAATGGAAAGTATCTGCATGAAGAAACAGAAACTGGCTTTCATACTGACTTCTGTGTAGGTGTGGCAGGATATCCTGAAAAGCATTTTGAAGCGCCAAGTATGAAGTTTGACCTTCGGTATCTAAAAGAAAAAGTGGATGCAGGAGCCAAATATATTGTGACCCAGATGTTTTTTGACAATCAGAAATTCTTTGAATTTGAGCGTAATGTGCGGGCAATGGGCATTGATATACCCATCATTCCGGGTTTAAAACCTATTACCACATTAAGCCAAATCAGCATGTTGCCCAGAACATTCTTCTTGGATCTTCCAGATGCGCTGATGGATGAATTGGAAAAGTGCACTACCAATGCTGCGGTCAAAGAAGTAGGAATTGCATGGGCTATCCAACAGAGCAAAGAGCTCGTGGCCCACGGCATCCCGGTCTTGCACTATTATACCATGAGCAAAGCTGACGCTACCTACAAGATCGCCAAAGAGGTGTTTTAAGTTATAAATCTGTACCTTTGGGGCATGATCAAAATAGTAGAATGCCCAAGGGATGCCATGCAGGGTAGACCTGAATTTATCCAAACAGCAATTAAAGCTGCTTACATCAACCAACTGCTTCAAGTAGGATTTGATACTATTGATTTTGGCAGCTTTGTAAGTCCCAAAGCAGTTCCCCAGATGCGGGACACTGCCGAGGTGTTGGATCTTTTGGATCTTTATGGGAGTAAATCCAGCCTTTTGGCGATTGTAGCGAATACAAGAGGCGCAGCAGATGCACTTCAATTCGGGCAAATCGATTACTTAGGTTTTCCTTTATCGGTTTCTGAGACATTTCAGCAAAGGAATACCAATAAATCTATCTCTGAAGCCTTGCAGGTAGTGGAAGAGATTCAAAACCAATGTGAAGTAAAAGGACGCAAATTGGTCACATATCTTAGTATGGGTTTCGGTAATCCCTATGGTGATCCTTATGCTGCGGAAATGGTTGCGGAATTTGTGGGTACCCTCCAAGAATTTGGCGTAAGCATTATTTCTTTTTCAGACACTGTAGGCACAGCGACTCCCGAATTGATCGCTGAACTGTATCAAGTCAATGCCAGAGCCTATCCGGGTATTGAATTCGGGCTGCACTTGCATACTCATCCCGAAACATTAAATCCAAAAATAAAAGCTGCCTTGGCTGCCGGATGTACCCGCTTCGATGCAGCGATGAAGGGATTCGGGGGTTGCCCTATGGCAGATGATGCCCTAGTAGGAAATGTAGCTACCGAAAGCCTAGTAGAAATATTAGAGCAATCAGGCTTAAAGACTGATTTGGATAAAAATGAATTTGCAGAAGCTATGAAACTTGCAAATGTTGTTTTTCGCTGATCAACAGTTTCTGAGACCGCTTGGCAGTATTGTGTTTTATGGGCTTGAGGCAGGAAGCTAAATTGCCAAAGTATAATTTTCATGTCCAAAATTTCCAACACCGCCAGACGGACACGTATTTACCGCAAAATCCATAAATGGATCAGCATTCCTTTTCTTGCCTTTCTTTTGCTGATTGGCATTACTGCAATTCTTTTGGCTTGGAAAAAGGAAATGCAGCTTATCCCCAAAACCCAAAAATCACTTGTCAGTCAACCGGCTGATTGGATGGCTATAGAAAAACTCATTGCCATAAGCCAAGAATTAGTCAGGGATAGCCTTTTGAAAAGTGAGGAAATAGACCGGTTGGATATACGTCCTGATAAGGGTATAGTCAAGGTGGTATTCAAATACCATTTTACGGAAATCCAGTTGGACGGGTATTCTGGAGCAGTTCTATCCATTGCCCAGCGGAATTCTGATTTGGTTGAAAAAATCCATGATGGCAGCATCATTGACTTCTTAGTGGCTCCGGACAATGAATATGCAAAATTGATTTACAGCACGCTCACGTCTTTGGTGTTGATCCTGCTATGCCTTAGTGGTTTTTACCTCTGGTACTATCCACGAAAAATGAAAAACTTAAAAAACCGACCATTATCCTGAGCACTTGAAAAGCGCATGGTTTTACCAGTTACTTTTTATATTTGCTAGTGTTATGGAGGAGGAAATCTTTGATTTTTGGAAATTTTTTGCCGGTATAGGGATATTCCTTTGGGGGATGAACCAGTTGGAGACTTCCCTTAAAGCTATTGGTGGTAAATCCCTACGCAATCTCCTACAAAAATCCACAAATACTTCCTTGAAAGGTGTATTGATTGGGGCTCTTATTACTGCCTTGCTTCAAAGCAGCAGCTTAGTGACCTTGATGGTCTTGGCTTTTTTGGGAGCAGGGGTGATTACGCTGAAAAATTCAATTGGGATTATCCTAGGGGCAAATTTAGGCACGACAGTCACCGCATGGATAGTAGCCACCCTTGGATTCAAACTGAGCGTTGCAGATTTTTCCATGCCATTCCTGGGGATAGGCAGTGTTTTGTACCTCTTCAATAGCAGTAGACCTATGCTGCGCAATATAGGTCTCTTTGGAGTCGGCTTCGGACTACTCTTTATGGGTCTGGATTTTATGAAAACTTCCATAGAGGCAGTCGCCGAACAGGTAGATTTGCGGGTTTTTCATGCCTATGGCCTTTGGATTTATTTGGTTATCGGAGTCGTGGTTACAGCTTTGATACAATCTAGCTCAGCGATGGTGGTCATCATCTTGAGCGCAATGGGTGCAGGTGTCATAGAACTCACTGAAGGTGCTGTTCTCATTATTGGTGCCAATATAGGCACCACAGTAACGGTAGGAATTGGAGCGCTTAAAGGTCCTGCAGATAAGAAAAGACTTGCTTTAGCCCATTTTCTGTTCAATGTCTTGACTGGTGTGTTGGTTTTTGCCTTTATCAGGACGCTTGTGCAGGTAACGATGGATGTCTTTTCCATCTCTGACCCCTTGATGGAATTGGTCTTGCTCAATACTCTCATAAATTTGATCGGGATTATTTTGTTTTTCCCCTTTATTTCAGCTGCTGAAAGGTGGTTGAAATATCGCTTCAACGGATCCAAGGAGAAGGGGATTTTTCTTTATACCCAAAATGTCAATACGGCTGTGCCGGAGGCAGCACTAGAGGCATTGGAAAAAGATATCCGCATGGCATTTAGCCGTACAGTGGATTTTATGGGAAGTGTGTGGGGGGAAGAATTTAAAGTCCAAGGAAATAAGCCCATCTGGAAAAGAATCATAGATCAGCCTGTGGACCTGATGCAGCAGTATGCAGATATTAAAGAAATGGAAGATGAGCTGACGAGATACCATATCATGCTACTAGAGGAAAATCTAACTTTGGCTGAAGCGCATAAACTTACCACTCTAATGCTTGCTTTAAGGACAATAGTCTATGCTGCAAAAGACATCAAAGATGTCATTCACAACATCAAGGATATTCTGGATACGGATGATAGAATGGCATTGGCTTTTTATCAAGAATTGAAGCAATATACCCTATCATTTCTGGAGGAATTGAAAGCATATCTGGATAAAGATATAGTAGGGGAGGTTACACCGGAGTGGTTGCAGCGTCATGATCTGCAGTATAAAGCCTGGATAGCCAAGTTGTATGCCAACATCAGACATCATACCCCTGAATTTCCAGTATCTACACTCACCAACGTGATCAAGCAGGTAACTTCTAGTCTTGACAACATGAGTAGTGCAGTGATCCATTGGAAGCACATGGAGAAAAAGGTAATTGATGAGATTAACGCATAAAAAAAGTCCTCAACTTTTGGGCTGAGGACTATCTCTGGTCTAAGGGTTTAAAGTTTAACGCTCAATACAGGTATATCAGTTTTGAATAATACGGTATCGGTTACACCGATTTGATAGGAAGATGTGCCTTTACGGTTGTTGGAAGCTATTCCTATAAATCCGATCTTATTGTTTTCGGCAAATTCCACTATACCATTTTCTATCTCTAGATGACTATATACATGTTTGTGTATCGTAATGTCTTCAAAGCCTTTGGCATATAGGTACATTTTGATTTTGGCTTCTTCTGAACTGGTAAAATGTGAAGGTGTATTGACAAAAAGAAAATGTACAGAAGCCTGAAAAGCCTTGATTAGGGGCTTCATTTTCTCAAAGGCCTCCTTAGATGCCTCATTGAAAATACTTGAGAAGGCCATTTTGCGCAATTCATTTCCATTCATGGTTTTCTTGACTGCAAGCACTGGACAATCTGCATTTCTGAGCACAGTCTGAAGGTTTGAACCTAAAAATTTACCTTGTTCATGGCCCTTACCATATGCTCCTATCACAATCAAGTCTGCTTTTTCTCTGTGTGCTACGTCAACTATCACCCTGTGTGGCACGCCGATTTGCACTAGCGTATCTACAGGAACACCTGCTTTATGGTGCTGTTTTGCGAATGCCCTAAGGCTTTCATTTGCTTCAAGTTCCAGATCTAAGACCTCTTGATGCTGGATTTTGGTCTCTTCACTTAGGTTGTACCAATCAAGAAGTGAGCTTACCACATTGACACATGTGATGCTGCTGTTGGTCTTTTGGGCTATCCTTGCAGCTGTCAGAAAGGCATGTTCCGAATAGGAAGAGAAATCGATGGGGACAATGATTCTTTTCATGGCGCTTTGGGGTTATGTTTGATCTTTTAGTAAAGATCCTCATTTTCAAATATTTACTTCATGATCAAAATCATATTGTTTCCTGATTTTACCAGTAATAGCGAATAGGTTGTGTAATGATATAGGGTTTGCCGCCTGTTGCGGAAGTTTCTTATTGTAACTATTATCACTAAATTGGGCTATCAGAAACACCTACTTTTGCCAGACTTTATGGAATTAGAAGAACTGAAGCTAAAACTTCCCAATATCACCGATCCCAATCTTTTAGCAGCCATGTTGGAGGCAGGGCATGTACATGAATTCAAATCAGGGAAGGTAATTACTGAGCCTGGTCAATTCATCAAAATGGTCCCTGTAGTCCTGGAGGGTGCCATCAAAATCATGAGAATGGATGAAGAAGGAAAGGAATTATTTCTTTATTACCTCGAACCAGGTGAGACATGTGCCTTGTCCCTGACCTGTTGCAGTGCATCAAGACCGAGCGAGATAAAGGCTGTGGCTGAAGATGACACGGTATTGTTAGGCATTCCCATATTAAAACATGAGGAGTGGACTGACAAGTATAAGCAGTGGAAGGAATTTGTGGCTTTGACCTATCAGACCCGCTTTGAGCAGATGTTAGAGGCATTAGATGCTGTAGCCTTTAAAAGAATGGACGAGCGGCTGATGCGGTATATTGTTACTAAAATGAAGCAGCAAAAAACTAATGAGCTCCACACCACACATCAGGAAATTGCAAATGAATTGGGTACCTCAAGAGAGGTGATTTCACGGTTGTTGAAGCAACTTGAAAAGAAAAAATGGATTGAGCTTGGCCGAAACGTGATTTATATCCGCGATGACTTTGAGGAGTTGATTAGCCAATAGTAGGATAAAAAGTAAAAGTCCCATTTGATTTTTCAGATGGGACTATTCTTTTTTCAGGCAGGCTGAAATGCATATTTCTTTTGCAGATCATGTACCAACCCTGAGGAAAAATCAAAAACCCAGGCATGAAGGTTTAGCTTGGTGCCTTTTGAAAGGGCATCTCTAAAGATAGAGGTTTGTCTGATGTTTTCAATTTGTTCGAGTACATTCAGTTCCACAAGTTTATTCAGCCGCTCTTCATCATTTGGTATGTTTTCCAAGATGCTGCGGTAATGTCGGATGACATCTTTGATGTTGGCAAGCCAATTGTCGATCAGTCCATTGGTTTGGTTGTCATAAGCTGCTTTGATTCCTCCGCACCCATAATGTCCATACACAATGATGTCTCTGACGCCAAGGCTTTCTACAGCATATTGCATGACAGAGAGGAAGTTGAGATCAGAGTGGGAAACCACGTTCGCGATATTGCGGTGAATGAAGAAATCACCCAGATCTGAGCCTAAAACTGTTGCAGGAGACACTCTGCTATCTGAACAGCCCAATAACAAGGCTTTTGGCTTTTGACCTTCTTTAATGTCATTGAAATAATCTTTGTTTTCAGCCAAAAGTGCTGTCGCCCATGCTCTGTTATTGTTGAAATATTTCTCTACGTCAAGCTTGCACATTATTGTGGATTGGTTTGGGTGGCGTAAGCAGAATACCGTTCTAAAGACTCGTCATTAAGCCCTTGGTCAAAGGCAGTTACGGCTGTATTGTCATCTAGGAATATGTGGTCTGTCCCCACCTTCTCAAGCAAGGCCCATCTGTTGAGTACATCTCTCACTGGTCCTTTGATGCTGCTCAGGCAGACATCTATCCCTGATTTTCGCCATGAAAGCATCCATTCATGAAGTTCATGTGCACCTGTGCTGTCGATATTGGTCACACTTTCCATGTTGAAAATGATCATTTTCACCTTATCCTGTCTTTCTTCAATCCAGGCATCTAGTTTTTCTTTGATGTATTCCACATTCACAAAATAGATCGGACCGTCTATTCTGACCATCAATAAGTTTTCCTTTACATCCAAATTGCTAAATCTGTTGATGTTTCTGAAGATGGTAGTGCCTGGTACACGGCCAAGTTGAGCCATATGGGGACGGGAAGCTCTGTAGATCACCACCAATAGGGAAAGGACCATGCCGGAGATGATACCTGTCTCAATACCCAAGGTAAGGGTGATGAGGAAGGTTGCGAGCAACATGGCAAAATCGGACTTGTCTTTGTGCCACAGGTGAACTGGTTCTTTGAAGTCAATTAGTCCTGATACCGCTACCAACACCACTGAAGCCAAGATTGCGCTTGGGAGGTTGTAAAATAGGCCTGTAAAGAAGAGTAGTGTCAAAATCACCAAAGAGGCACTGATGATGGATGCCAAAGCAGTTTGAGCACCTGCCTGGTTATTTACGGCAGTCCTTGAAAATCCCCCAGTCACAGGATATCCTTTAAAAAACGCTGCGCCAAAATTGGCCATGCCTAATGCAATGAGCTCTTGGTTGGCGACAAGTTTATAGTTTTTATGTTTGGCTTGGATGGTTTTGGCTACTGCAAAACTTTCTGCAAATCCTACTAAGGATATGGTCAAAGCTATAGGTAATAGGGTTTTCCACGTACTGGGATCAAAACTTGGAGAGGATAAGGAAGGCAGTCCACTGGGTACAGCGCCTACAATTTTTACCCCCTCGGCGGTAAGGTCAAATCCTACCACCAATCCAATACCCACAAGTACGGCTACCAATGGTGCTGGGAAGCTTGTGTGGATCTTCTTCCCGAATTTGATGATCAGGATACCGATGATACCTATGCCAAATGTCACCCAATGGATGTCACCTATTTTTTGGAATATGGCCAACAGAATTTCCTGTACATGTTCTGTGTTGGGTAGGTCGATCCTCAAAAGGTGTTTTATCTGACTCAATCCGATGATGATGGCTGCTGCAGAGGTAAAGCCGTTGATAACAGGATGAGAAAGAAAGTTGACCACAAACCCTAATTTCAATACCCCCATAATGACTTGGATAAGACCCACAAGAAAGGCAACAGTCAGTGCATAAATCAGGTATTGTTCTGGGGATTCTGGATTCAAACTGCTGATTCCTGCTGCAGTAAGAAGCGAAACCATGGCTACAGGTCCAACTGCAAGTTGACGGGATGTTCCAAAAAGCGCATAGAGCAAGAGGGGGACCGTCACTGCATATAGTCCATGGATCGGTGGTAATCCTGCCAACATTGCATAGGCCATGCCTTGAGGAATCAACATAATTCCCACAGTAAGACCTGCAGAAATGTCTCCTTGCAAGTTGGTCTTTTTATAATTGGGAAGCCATTCCAGGATAGGTAGCCAATGCTTTACTGAAATGGGGAAATTTTTTCTCATACACTTCAAATCTATTTGAATATAGCTAAGTTCAAAAAGAACCACAGCTAAAGATGAGACAAAATTCCATTATTGTGGAGTCACAAACGGTGATGATTGTTACAATTCTTTCCTGTCCCGGAAACTTTGGCTATTTGACAAATTCCAGTGTTTCAGGTTTTTCATCAAATCGCTCAATAATGGTAATCTCCCCTGTTGTTTCCAAAATAATGGCATCAATGTCATTTAAGGATAAAACCCCTTTACTCCTTGCCGCCAAATGAAGTTCCTCCATGGTGATCCTTTCCTTTTTCCTTGCTTGTTCAATCAGTCGACCTTTATATAAGATCAGTTTGGGCTGGCTGGTGATCAAGTTTTTGACCATTTGAAACCTTACCGAGAGCCAAGTAATGAAGAACTGAAGAAAAATCAGTAAGAAAAAAGACAACACACCGTCCATCAAAGCTATATCCTTATTGAGTGAAACTGCGGCTAATGCTGAACCTAATGCTACGGTCACAATAAAATCAAAGGCGTTCATTTTGCTCAAAGTCCGCTTGCCTGATGCCCTTAAGAAAAAAACCATTGCAAAATAGGCAAGAATGGTAATTACTATTGTCCTGAAAATGCTTTGCCAATCATCAAAGAATATGTTTTCCATAGTTATGCAGGTTGCTGTGAAAAAATTTTTTTTAACCTATAGCAAAAACCATGAAATAAATGATCTTGATTAAGATGAGCATGGAAAAATACATAAAGGCTGTTAAAGGATCCGTTTAAGATCCTTCACAAATCTTGAAGTGGCTTTTTAAAATTGTTTTGATAAGAAAAACCTCTATCGAATTTTAATACAAACGATATTTAGCCTTCAAACCTTTAAAAGTGTTCAGATCCTTTTCCCAAGAGGCCTCTATTTCTGCAGCTGTTTTTCCCGCTAGGATATCCTTACGCAGCTGATCTGTCCCGGCAAGTTTGTCAAAGAAACTGTTGAAAAACTTGTCCTTTTTACCGGATAGTGCATAAGTTTCAAGAAGATACTCCAATGTAAACCGGTGGGTGAGGGGTTCATTTCTGAGATCTTTTCCATAACACACCTTGTTTTGTTGTGGGGGATTTTTGGACATCCCTGGAATACTTACCGGAGTGAAGTTGAATTCCCCAAATTTCGGATCTGGATATCCATACACTTGAAAAGGGAAATGCGTTCCTCTGCCCAAAGAAATATCTGTGCCTTCAAAAAAGCATAGGGAAGGGTATAGTCGAATAGCCCTGTCATTTGGAAGATTCGGAGAAGGTTTGACTGGTAAGCTATATGCCATGTCATGTGTCCAATTCACTACAGGGACAACCTGGACATCACATTGAACATTGTTTTTCAGCCATCCTTCTCCATTGATCATCATGGCAAGTTCACCTACCGTAAGACCATGGACAACCGGAATAGGATGCATGCCCACAAAACTCTCAAATCCTTTTTTCAATACTGGTCCTGCTATATAATCTCCATTTGGGTTGGGCCGATCGAAGATGAGCAATGGTTTTTTATTTTCGGCACAGCCTTCCATGACATAATGCATGGTACTGATATAGGTATAAAATCGAACTCCCACGTCTTGCAGGTCATATACCACTATATCCACATCAGCAAGCATAGCAGCAGAAGGCTTTTTGTTGTTCCCGTACAAAGAAACAATGGGAAGCCCTGTTCGTTTGTCTATTTCATTGTTTACAGCTTCCCCGGCATCTGCATCACCACGGAAACCATGTTCAGGTACGAAAACCTTCACTACATCTACTCCCTCCATCATGAGGAAATCCACGAGGTGCATGTTGTTCTTGCTGCTGAGAATTGAAGTTTGGTTCACCACCAAACCGACTTTTTTCCCTGCCAAAAGGGGTAAGTAGGCCTCAGGTTGATCTGCCGCAGTTTTAATTTCTGTAATTTCAGAGGAGGAATGTTGCTGCAGGCTTTTTTCTGGGGTCTTACAAAATGCCAGTGTATGTAGTAAAAAAACCGGTAGAAATACCAAATTGAAATGCTTCATGGTTAATTTGCGTCAGAGTTCACCAAAATAAACAAACTTCATTGAACCTTTCGTATTTCATAGCAAAAAGAATCAGCTTTAAACAGACCGGAGGGTTTACTGGGACAGTTCATCGAATTGCCGTAGTTAGTGTGGCAATCGGGATAGCTGTTTCAATCATCTCATTCATGATCTTGGGGGGGTTCCAGAATCAAATTTCCGACAGGGTATTTGCTTTTACTGGTCACTATCAAGTGATGCGTTTTATGGCTGGCAATGCCTTTGAAGAATCGCCTACCTCAACAAAAGCGGAGTTTTATCAAAATTATCGAGAAATACCAGAAGTCCGGCATTTACAGGTTTTCGCCCATAAACCTGGTCTTTTGAAAGGAGATGAAGAAGTGGAGGGGGTATTGATGAAAGGTGTTGGTTCGGACTTTGATTCTGTATCTTTTTCCCCTTATTTGATTAAAGGTAGATTCATCCATTTTGATGATTCGGCGGCTAGCAATGAGATCATCCTGAGTAGCAAGATTGCCAATAAGTTGCTATTAGATGTAGGGGATAGAGTGACGATGTACTTTGTGCAGGAGCCACCTAGGTTCAGGAGGTTTGAGATTGTAGGGATTTACCAGACATACCTGGAAAATTTTGACGATAAAGTTCTGCTAGGAGACATTCAGACAATCCGCAATCTCAATGGGTGGACAGATGATCAGGTAGGAGGATTCGAGATTTTTGTACATGGAGATGAACCTTCCCCGGACTTGGCAGAACTACTCGACGAAAGGCTTGATTATGACCTCAAACTGATTCCAGTGATGGACAAGTATGTTGAAATATTTGATTGGCTATTGCTACTCAACAACAATGTTTACATTTTTCTTGGACTCATTCTATTTGTGGCAGCTTTCAATATGGTTTCCATTCTGTTTATTCTGATCATGGAAAGAACCCAAATGATAGGGATACTCAAATCCGTGGGTGCCAAAAATAAACAGATTAGACAGGTCTTTGTATGGAATGGAATCAGGATTATTGGTAAAGGACTGTTGTTCGGCAATGCCATCGGGTTGGCGTTTGGCTGGATACAAGATCAGTTTAAAGTGATTCCTCTTGACCCTGAAAGCTATTACATGGCTTTTGTGCCGATCTACTGGAACTGGATGGCTTTTCTTTGGATCAACCTTCTGGTCCTTATTGTAACGACTACCGTTTTGTATCTGCCTGCAATGGTGATCAGCAATATTCAGCCAATCAGAGCGATACGTTTTGATTAGGGCTATACTTCCTAAATAGGCTTAGGAATTTCATGTAAATCACACCAAATACAGCCTCACGGAAAATATGGGTGCTCATTTTAGAGGTGCCTTTAGTACGGTCAGTAAAGATGATCGGAACTTCTATAATCGCAAAGCCAAGTTTCCAAGCTGTAAATTTCATTTCAATTTGAAAGGCATATCCAATAAACTTGATTCTATCCAGTTTAATGGCTTCTAGCACCTTCCTATGGTAACATTTGAATCCGGCTGTAGCATCTTTGATGGGCATTCCTGTTACAAATTGTACATACTTACTTGCAAAGAATGACATCAATACCCGTCCCATCGGCCAATTGACAACATTTACACCTGTGATATACCGAGACCCCACTGCCATGTCAAACCCCTGCATAGCACAAGCCTCATAAAGTCTGATAAGATCATTGGGATTGTGCGAAAAGTCTGCATCCATTTCAAAAATATAGGTGTAGCCGTGCTTAAGCGCATATTGAAAGCCTTCAATATAGGCTGTGCCTAGACCAAGCTTGCCACTTCTCGAAATAAGGTGTAGCCTCTCAGGAAATGCTTCTTGCATCTTGGTGACTACCTGACTTGTTCCGTCCGGAGAATTGTCATCAATGATCAACAATTCAAAATCACCTGGTAAGTTCATCACTGCCGCTACCATGTCTTGGATATTTTCCAATTCATTGTAGGTAGGGATAATGACGAGCTTTTCATTTTTCATATGGATTTCAAAAATAGAATTTAATAGCCAATATTGAAGGCTTCACATTAAAAATTGGCAATATTGCAGCCTTTTTGTAAAAGTTTTAAAAGATTATACATGAAGCTCGCCGTTCTAACATACGCTGACAAAGGTGCATTTGCTACTGGAAATGTGGCGGATGAAAATAAAATTCTTGATAAGTTACTGAAAGACTTAGGTATTTCAGCTGAGTTTAAAGTCTGGACTGATGAAAACGTAGATTGGTCCAAATTCACACATATCCTCATCAAATCACCTTGGGATTATTTTGACAGGTATCAAGAATTTGTAAAATGGTGCCAGCAAATCAAATCTTTGGACATCTTAGTTTGGAATGACATAGATACTGTGCTTTGGAATGCAGATAAACATTACCTTCTGGATATAGAAAAAAAAGGATTTTTGATTGTACCCACTGCCTTTATACCTGCTGGAGCGGAAATTGCACTTGATACTTTTTTTGACAAGTTTGAAGTTGACCAACTGGTTCTGAAGCCTGCTGTAAGTGGAGGTTCCAAAAATACCCTATTGATCCGACGTGATAAAAGCTCTAGTGCAATAGAGAATCTTAAGGAAGCGATGGATCAGGAGGATTTTATGGTACAGCCTTTTGTTCCGGAAATAGCAGATATTGGTGAGTATTCTTACATTTTTTTCAATGGGAAGTTTTCGCATGCCATACTCAAAAGCCCAAAAGCGGGGGAATTCAGGGTGCAGCATTTCTTTGGTGGATCTGTGCATGCTGTTCGCCCTTCCAATGCGGAACTGCAGTACCTTCAATCTTTGGTGGATGCCTGTGCGCCTGACACGCTATATGCAAGGGTAGATGGAATCTGGAGGGCTGAGCAATTCTTCTTAATGGAACTTGAGCTTATTGAGCCTTATTTATTCTTATACACCGATCCTTTAGCAGAATCAAATTATCAGAATGCGATCAAAAGTAAATTGATGAAAGACTAAGGGCAGTTTTGGGAATGTAA
Source organism: Cyclobacteriaceae bacterium (assembly GCA_036782195.1). Lineage (GTDB taxonomy): Bacteria > Bacteroidota > Bacteroidia > Cytophagales > Cyclobacteriaceae > DAIPZN01. The sequence continues at coordinate 43,437 of DAIPZN010000012.1, forward strand.
GGCAGCATAGCTACTTCCTTGCTTCGCAGCCGTCAACAAATCTTGACAGCCTTCACTCAATCCAAGAAGCTGCTTTGACAAGCCTCTCCTTGCAAGTGCTTCCACGTGTCCAGGATTGGCTTTCAAGACAGCATCAAAATCCTCCATTGCCCACTGGGCTTCGCCAAGATTCAACAAAATCAAACCCCGGTTATACTTGGCAGGCAAATTTTCAGGATCATAAATCAGGCACATGTTGAAAGATCCTGCTGCTCCAAGTAGATCTCCAATTTGGGATCTTGCCATACCTTGGTAATAATACGCCCGGTGGTCTTTGGGTTGGAGCTCCTTTGCAAATTGAAGGAATTCATCTGCAGCTTTATAGTTTTTGTTGATCAACAGCGTCCTGCCCAATAAGAGCAAAATATCGAAATCATCCATGTCAATTTTGGCAGCGCGGAGAAAGTATAGCTCAGCCTGCCTGTAATCTTCTCTTTTCCAATGGATTTTGCCGATACCTGCCATAGCTTGGGCATGATTGGGCTCAAGTTTTAAGATTTTTCGATAATCAGCCAAGGCATTTGGATAATCTTCCAGCTCCTCATATGCCCTAGCCCGAAGTTGAAGTGCTTTGACATCAGTGCTGTTCAGAAAAAGATGGGTATCAAATGCTGATATGGCTTTTTCATAGCTTCCTGAACGGAAAAGTACCTCTCCCTCTGAATAATTACCATGACAGCTTACCAGTAAATTTGCCACTAAAATTAAAAAAATGTATCTACCCATACCTTAAATTTAATAATTTGCCTAAAAGATTAGTAATTTCTTTTCTGTTTTTTTTATTTTTTTTCAGATGATCAAGCCTTTATAGGCTATATAAAAAGCGCAATGGTTTTATATCCTGTTTATTTGGATCTGAGGTGAAGGATAGCTGTTGATTGACAGGTGAAAAAAAATCCGGTAGTTTTTTACCACCGGAATCTTAAAATTTTGAGCTTAAGATGGATCCCTTCAATGAGATTTATAATACGCCCTTTGTACTTGGCAGGAGGTTCAGGGCATGAAGGTCTCTTTTAACTGCCATTTTTATGGCTCTTGCAAGTCCCTTAAAGATTGCCTCAATTTTATGATGTTCATTGTTGCCTTCTGCTTTGATGTTCAGGTTGCACTTGGCTGTGTCGCTGAAAGACTTGAAGAAATGGAAAAACATTTCAGTTGGCATGTCACCGATTTTCTCGCGTTTGAATTCTGCATCCCAGACCATCCATGGTCTTCCGCCAAAATCAATCGCAACCTGTGCGAGTACATCGTCCATTGGGAGCAAAAAACCATATCGGTATATGCCTTTTTTGTCTCCCAAAGCCTGAAGATATGCTTCTCCTAAAGCCAAAGCGGTATCTTCAATGGTGTGATGTTCGTCAATTTGCAAATCTCCCTTTACTTTGATGGTGAGGTCAGTACCGCCATGTTTGCCAAGCTGATCCAGCATATGGTCAAAAAATGGAAGCCCCGTATCTATGTCACAACGTCCTGTTCCATCTAAGTTTATCTTAATGTAGATATCAGTTTCAGAAGTTTTTCTGATAACCTCTCCTGTTCTTGGAGGCATTTTGAGAAATCGGTACAATTCATCCCAATCCCAAGTGCAGTAAGCTGCATCTTGTATTGGTTCTCCGATAAAGATTGCTTTTGTCCCTAGGTTTTTTGCCAACTGCACATCCGTCATCCTGTCACCAATTACAAATGAATTAGCCAAGTCGTAGCTGCCATCAAGGTATTGCGTAAGCATCCCTATCCCCGGTTTTCTTGTAGTGGTCTGTTGATGCTCAAAATGGGGATCTATATGAACCGCAGTAAAATGAACCCCTTCTGCTTCCAATATATGCATCATTTTATTATGTGCTGGCCAAAATGTTTCTTCCGGAAAAGAGTCCGTACCAAGACCGTCCTGATTGGTTACCATAACCAATTCATAGTCCAGTTCTTCTGCTATTTTCCTCAAATTGGAAATCGCTTTGGGGAGAAACTCAAGTTTTTCCAGACTATCTACTTGAAAATCAGTTTTCGGCTCCACAATAATGGTCCCGTCCCTGTCAATAAATAAAACTTTTTTCATGAAGGAGTAGCTATAGGTAATGGATATTGGGCAAGTGATGTTAGCAATTTTTCATTTTCAATTCTGGTTCCAACTGTAATCCTTAGGCAGTTGTCGCATAAGATTACCTTTGACCTGTCCCTAACAATGATTCTGTCATCAATCAGAAAATCATAAATTCCCTTGGCATTGGAGACCTTGATTAAAAGAAAGTTGGCATGTGAAGGAAATATTTTTTCGACCAAAGGCAGATTGCCTAAAGCAGCTTCTAGAAAAGCCCTTTCGGCTAGGATGTCATCAATAACATCCTGCAGTCTATCTGCATGGCTGAGGGCTTCTATTACTCTCTCCTGAGCAAGACCGGAAATGTTGTAGGGTGGTTTGATGAGATTTAGAATGCGGATAATTTCTTTGGATGCATAAGCCATTCCCACACGCAAGTTGGCAAGTCCCCACGCTTTGGAGAAGGTCTGCATTACGAGTAGGTTTGGATATGTGCCAAGTTCGGTTATAAAACTAGGCTCATCATTGAAATCGATATAGGCTTCATCTACTACCACTAGTCCATCAAATCCTGCTAAAATTTCTTGAATTGCAGTTCTTTGGATCTTGTTACCAGAGGGGTTGTTGGGAGAGCAGATAAAGATTATCTTGGTGTGTGCGTCTACAGCCTCCAGAACTCTTTTCGGTTCAAGTTGGAAGTCGGGTGTCAAAGGCACTTTTTTGGTGGCAATATCATTGATTGCTGCACTTACTTCATACATGCCATAAGTCGGAGGCAGCAAGAGGATGTTGTCTTGGCCTGGTATGCAAAATGCCCGCATCAAAAGGTCAATTGCCTCATCGCTTCCATTACCCAGAAAGATCTGTTCAGCTGGAACACCTTTAATGACTGCCAGTTTTTCTTTGATTGCTGCTTGATAAGGATCAGGATAACGGTTGAAGGCTTGGGCTGTGAGCGAACCAAAAGGGTTTTCATTTGCATCTAAAAACACCCCTTCTTTACCTGAATACTCATCTCGGGCAGAAGAATAAGGTTTAATGCCAGCTATATGTGGTCTGAGTAGTTTGTTTATGTCAAAAGCCATTACTTCTTGTTTTTTAAGTATTGGAGGCGCAGGGTTATTGCATTTTTGTGCGCATCAAGCAGCTCATGTTTGGCCATAGTTTCAATAGTAGGGCCAAGCAATTGAAGTCCTTTATCTGTGATTTTTTGATAGGTTATCTTTTTGACAAAGCTATCAAGAGACACACCACTATAGCTTCTTGCATATCCATAAGTAGGGAGGGTGTGGTTAGTGCCTGAGGCATAATCTCCAGCTGATTCAGGAGTAAAATTGCCAATAAATACAGATCCTGCATTGACAATAGCTGAGACAATTGCGTCTTCGTCTTTCATGCAGATGATCAAATGCTCAGGAGCATATTCATTGATCAGGTCTATAGCCTTTGAGGTTACAGGCATGACAATGGCAACTGAATTTTCCAAAGCTTTAAGCGCAATCTCTTTTCTGGAAAGTTTTTCCACTTGGATCTCTACTTCTTTTAAAATCGATTGGGCTATTTTCTCAGAGGGGGTTACTAAGATCACCTGACTATCTGCCCCATGCTCAGCCTGTGACAGTAAGTCTGCTGCTACGAAAGCCGGTATGGCACTTTCATCCGCATATACCAATACTTCAGATGGACCGGCAGGCATGTCAATGGCAACTCCTTTTTTAACCGCCATCTGTTTGGCTGCTGTCACATATTGGTTGCCAGGGCCAAAGATTTTGTCAACTTGCGGAACTGATTCAGTACCATAAGTAAGGGCGGCAATGGCTTGGGCTCCACCTGCTTTGATTATTTTATCAATGCCGATAAGATCAGCAGTGTAAAGAATGGCAGGATGGATGTTACCTTCTTTGTTTGGCGGTGTGCACAGGATAATTTCTTCACAACCGGCTAGGTTTGCAGGAATGCCCAACATTAGAACTGTAGAAAACAATGGAGCTGAACCTCCAGGAATATATAACCCTACGCGCTGAATCGGTACACTTCTGCGCATACAGGTGACACCTTCCATCACCTCCATTTGAAGGTCAGGAGTCTGCTGTGCAGTGTGAAAAGCTTCAATATTGGCTTTGGCAGTTAAAATGGCAGCTTTAAGGTCGGCATCAACCAAGTCCTTAGCTTCCATGATTTCTTCTCTAGACACCAGAAGGTTTTTGATCTCTACATGATCATACTCTAATGCGAATTTTTTCAATGCTTTGTCACCTTGCCGCTTCACCTTTCGCATGATTGGCTTAATGATTTTGTCAATGTCTTTTGTTTTCTGAACAGGCCGTGCAAGTTCTTTTTTCCAGTCTGCCTTTGAAGGATTGATGACTATTCTCATGACATTAAATCTAGATGTGCATTAATTTAAATGACCATTTTTTCAATGGGGACAACCAAAATGCCTTCGGCGCCTGCAGCACGAAGTTCTTCGATGTTTTCCCAAAACTGATCTTCACTCAACACAGAGTGTACAGAAGACCATCCTTCCTGCGCCAAGGGTAAAATAGTAGGGCTTCTCATGCCAGGGATCAGGCTGATGATCTTGTCCAATGATGAATTGGGTGCATTGAGGAGCACATATTTGTTGCTTTTCCCCTTTTGTACCGCATTGATCCGGAATAGCAACTTATCCACTATGGCCAGTTTTTCAGAGGACAGGTTTTTGTTGCTGATCAGTATGGCTTCCGATTTAAAAATTTCCTCGACTTCCTTCAGGCCATTCATCATGAGGGTAGAGCCGGAGCTGACAATGTCACAAATGCCTTCGGCAAGACCGATACTTGGGGCAATTTCAACAGAACCGCTGATTTCATGGATTTCAGCATTGATATTTTTGGATTTGAGAAAATCTCCGAGGATTTTAGGGTAGGAGGTAGCGATGTTTTTTCCTTCAAAATATTCCAAACCAAAGTATTGTTCGCTTTTTGGAATAGCTAAGGAAAGCCGACATTTGGAGAACCCCAGCTTTTTAAGGACTTCCACTGGTTTGTCCTTTTCTACAAGTTCATTTTCTCCAACTATACCTAAGTCCGCTACACCATCTGATACATATCCTGGAATATCATCATCTCTCAGAAAAAGGAATTCAATCGGGAAATTGGTGGAAGCTGATTTTAATTTACCGGCTCCATTATAAAATTTGATGCCGCACTCTTTGATCAGACTAAGCGACTCTTCGCTTAATCGGCCACTTTTTTGCACGGCTATTCTAATGATGTTATTCATAAATGCAATATACGTTTAGTATCAAAATGCTTATAAAGTTTTTGGATTGATTGGCTGCATCCATGTACCAGCAGCCACCCTTGGGCGATATGTGTGTATAGTTCCTCCTTAGGAGGAATGGTGCAAATGATGAACAGTGCCGGCAAAAGCCAGAGCTGAAAAATGGGCGCTATCAAATAAAAGGCTGTTCATAAGGTTAGCAAAGTTAAGTGCCTGATCCGATATGCCAAATTTAATCTGTCTTTTTTTACCGCCTAAGTCATCAGTAAGGCAAGATGGCCAAAAAATACCCCAATGATACCTCCGATAATAAGTTCAGGAACAGAATGCCTTCCCAAAAAATACCTGGACCAAGCAATCCCTAGCGCAAATATGGCCATGCTGAGGACTACCCATTGTCCAAATTCCCATAAGTTGCTACAGATGAAAAAGGCTAGGGCTGCATGCAGTGATGCTTTGATGCGGTAATTGACCAAACCTAAAAAACTGATCATTGCCAGTAGGTAGAGGATGTGAAAACTCACCTCTACAGGGAACTCCAACATCCAAATGACAGCAGCAGTTAATGCCAGCAATAAGATAGCTACAGGATAAAAGCCTTTTCGCTGTTGCTGATCTGATACATCGAAGTTGGTGTAGCTCCCTTTTTTCATTTTCCTGTAATTGTGTATACTTAGGGGAACAGTCAGACAAAAGACAATGGTCACAGCCAAAATCAAAGCCTGCCCCTGAGGCAAATGTTTGGCTGACATTGCCACTACATAGCCATTCCCCAGAATCAAGGGATGTCCAATTATTGAAAAGGTCTTTGCCAGAAGATGGGTTTTAAGGTTCATTTGGCTGTATTAGGTCCCAAAGGTTTCCGTACAAATCCTCAAATACAGCAACAGTACCATAGGGTTCAATTCGTTTTCCGCCAATGATAGGAATGCGGTTTTCATGCAGTTTCTCAAAATCCCTATCAAAATCATCTGTATGAAGAAAAAGGAATACCCGTCCTCCAGTTTGGTTCCCTATGGCTTTTTCCTGTTTTTCATTTGCGGCTTTTGCCAACAAGAAACAGCAATCTCCGGGTTGATAGCCCGAAGGTGCTATTCTTACCCATCTTTTTTCAGGAGATAGTTTCGTGTCTTCCAAAAGCGTAAATCCCAGCTTTTCTGTATAGTACGCAATAGCCTCATCATAGTCTCTGACCACTAGGGCAAGTTGTGCAAGTCTCTGTCTCAAATTTTAAATCTTGTTAAATATCATATTCAATAGCTAAACGCCTATCTCAAAGAAGGTAAAGTTACGTTGTGATATTGGTTGAATGATCAGCTTGTTTAAGGTTTAAATAGTGGTTCATAAGATGGGTAAAAGGTGGTTTCATTGAAGCCGCCTTTTTTTATGAATTCCGCAGTGATTTTGGCCATAGCTGCATATCCTGTGTCAGAAGGGTGAATGCCATCAGCAGCGAAAAAAGAAGCTTCAAATTTTTGCTGATTCTTCATAAATGTTACCGAAGGGAAGTCCACAATTTTAGCCCGAAGAGCGCTTGAAAGCAAAAAGCGGTGCAATCCAAGCAATACCTTGCCAATCCAAGGGATTGCGGGGAATGTATATACTGGAGGGATCACCTGAATTACTGTTTTGATTGTTCCATGGTTTTTCTGCAGTTGTCCCGCAAAGCTTAAGATTGCTTCGGTAAATTCCTTTGGCTTTGTAAAACCAAAACAGTCATTTGCGCCAATCAGAATCACAGCAACGCTTATAGAAGGTGGGATAATTTTGGATGAGGCAAAAAGATGCGGCAGTTCTGCAGCTTTCAATCCGTTTTTCCCCAGGTTTAGTACATTATATTCCTGTCCAAGATTGTGATAAACCTGATATGCAAAAGTGGCTTCTTCTGTGGAAGCACCTACTCCTGCGGCAGTGGATTCCCCAATGATTAAGAGAGTAGTTGTTTTAGGCTTTTTCCCCTCCAAGTACACAAGCTCACTTTTAGGTGGTAAAGGTTTGACAGCAGCCCTTAATCTAGTTGATCTTTTTCTCAACACAGGTTGAAGGAGGCGAAGCACCAGCTTTTCAATTTGATATATTGCAAACTGCATCATAACCAAAAGCAACAACACCAGACCTTGCAGCCTGGTGTTATTTTTATCCGCCGGATTTTTTTGCTTTATAACCTTCTTGTAGTAGGAGCTGCAGTACCTTGTCCCTATGATCTCCTTGAATCAGGATTTCGCCGTCTTTGGCGCTCCCGCCTACTCCACATTTATTCTTAAGCATTTTACCCAATTCCTTGAGGTCATCTTCTGATCCCACAAAACCCTCTACCAAGGTAACAGCCTTGCCGGCACGGGATTTTTTGTCCAGCAGGACTTTTAGCTGTTGTTTTGCCGGTGGTAAGGTTTCGGCTTCATGAAGATCATTGCCTGAAAATTCAAAGTCATCACTAGTGGAATATACCACTCCATCCCGCTTTTTCCAGTCGTTGTTTTTACTCTTTGGCATCTCAGTTTGCTTTCATGGTCCACACAGGTCTTTTGGAACTGTTGACTACATCTTCTGCTATACTTCCACTCAAAAGGTGTAAAAATCCTGTTCTACCATGTGTAGACATGGCAATCATATCCGCATTGATTTCATCAGCATATTCAAGGATTCCCTCTTCTTCGGTTCCACTGTTGTATACTTGTACTGATGCTGCAGGGATTTCGTATTCTGTGACAAACCTCTTGATTTTTTGAGTGGAATTCTTGCTGCTTTCAAATAAGCTAGGAGTATTGATCTTCACTAAATGGAGTTCTGCGTCTATGACACTCGCCAAAGCCTTGAGACTTTCTATGACTAGCGGAGACACTTCATTGAAATCACTCGCAAATACTATCTTGTGGATGTTATCCGTACTTGTCGCTCCTTTGATGGTAATCACTGGACAAGTGGCATTTCTCACTACTTTTTCGGTATTGCTTCCGATCAATACTTCCTCAAGTCCTGATGCGCCTTTGCTTCCCATTACAACAATGTCAGCGTTGGCTTCGGATATCTCTCTGGCAATTCCCGCATAAGGATTGCCAAAAACCATGTTTGTCTTAAATGAGAAACCTTGGTTGGCATATTTCTGCTCGAGTTCAGCCATTTGAACTTTTCTCTTTTCAATCAATTCAATGGTATAAATCTGCGTAGCGGCATCATTGGTATATGTGCTGACTTCGCCCATAGAATTGAAACTCTGAGCTGTGGGTAATTCAACTACATGGAATAAGACTAGGTGATTTTTTGTTTTTTTTGCCATCCCAATGGCGAATTCCAAAGCATACTCAGCTTCTTGGGAAAAATCATAAGGTACAAGAATCGTTTTCATGATTGTGGGTTTAGATTGTAAGTGAAAAATACAAAATTTATGGTAATTCAGAACGTAGTTTTGCTTTTATCTCCAAAGAAGCAAGCCTAGGCCAAAAGCAAACACCCATAGCAAAGTGGATATTGCCATTTTCTTTAAATATGGATCCAGGGTGGTTGCGTCGGTGTTTTGGGCAACTTCTTTTCCAATGACAAACATCATTGGGAAGACCAACAATGATGCCAAGGCACCCCATGCGCCATGGATCAATACAAAAAGAAGCAAAGCCAAATTCCCCCCAAGAATCAAAAGCCAGTTGTACAACACCGCATTTTTTCTTCCGATTCTTACTGGTATGGATTTCTTTCCGGCGAGCTTATCCGAATTGATGTCCCGTATGTTGTTGATGTTGAGGACAGCGGTACTGAAGAGGCCAAGGGAAATTGCTGGTAATACAATTGCGAATTCGAAAGTGGAGGTGTGTAGGAAATAAGTCCCCAACACACCGAGTAATCCGAAGAAAGTGAATACTGAAATGTCTCCCAAACCGGCATACCCGTAGGGTTTTTTGCCTGCAGTATAGGTGACTGCTGCAAATATGGCCAAAATGCCCAATCCTAGAAATACCAGAAAAAGCAGCCAATCTTGTAGGGAAACGTAGAGTAATGTCAAGCCGCTGATGAATGCCATTGCAGCTGTGAAATAGATGGCTTTTTTCATCTCTGCCAAGCTGATTATGCCTGCCTGGACAGAGCGGACTGGACCTTGGCGCTCTTGGCTATCTGCACCATGAACAGAATCTCCATAATCATTGGCGAGATTGCTCAAAACTTGGAGGAAAATAGTAGTCAGTGCAGCCAATGCAAAAATCACGGTTTGAAATTGGCCGGTATAAGCAGCCAAAAACGAGCCCATCAAAATACTGGATAAAGCGAGCGGCAAAGTTCTCAACCTGAGCGCATGAACCCAGGCCTGCCTTTTGGTAACTAATTCTACTTGCACTGATTGGGGTTTAATTGGTACTTCACCACCTGTTTTCAATTCAGAAACAGGTGATGAAGTCATGATATATTAGGCATTGATCAAACTGATAATCTGATCATCCATAGGTTTTACAGATGAAGGGAAAAACTGCACAAGTTCTCCCTTTTCGTTGATCAAATATTTGCAGAAGTTCCAAGAAGGTTCTTTGTCATTCCAGCCATTAAGGGATTTGTCAGAAAGCCATCTGTAAAGTGGATGTTTATCAGCTCCTTTTACAGAAATTTTGTCCATTAAAGGGAATGAGACACCATAATTCTCTGAACAAAACTGTTTGATGTCCTCGTTTGTGCCAGGCTCCTGTCCTCCAAAGTTATTGGCAGGGAAACCTATGATGGTCACCTTGTCGCCATGTTTTTCATGAAGTTTTTGGAGATCTGCATATTGGGGGGTATACCCACATTTAGAGGCTACATTGACTAAAAGAAGTTTTTTTCCTTTAAACTGACTTAGGTCAACTTCTTCTCCATTGATGTCTTTGACTTTATAGTCGTAAAAGGATTTTTCGTTTGCGCTCATTTCAATGGCTGTTTCGGCACTTGTTTCATATGGCCTTTGGATGCTTGCCGTACAGGCAAACAGGATGGCGGCGAATAAGAAGATGTTTTTTTTCATGTTACATTCTTTCTGGTACAGTGATACCCAATAACCCCATTCCTATTTTAATTGTTTTGGCAGTCATGGCAGACAAAGCAATACGGAAAGCTTGGATCTTTTGGTTTTTCTCGTTGAATATAGACAATTCAGCATAAAAGCGGTTGTATTCTTTTGCCAAATCAAATAAATACTGCGCCAAAACAGAAGGGGCATATTCCTCTCCTGCTACAACAAGCTTCCTTTCAAAATCTCCCAATATGGATATCAAGTCCATTTCTGCCTGCTCCAATGTTGCTAAGCCTTCATATCCGGAAGCACCATAATCTACTCCTATTTGCTCGGCCTTGCGTAAAATAGAAGCAATGCGGGCATGTGAATATTGGATAAAAGGCCCTGTATTACCCTGGAATTCAATGGATTCCTGTGGGTTGAAAAGCATTCTTTTCTTCGGGTCTACCTTGAGTAAAAAGTATTTTAGAGCTCCAAGTCCAAGGATTTCGTAAAGCTCTGTGGCTTGTTCATCTGAAAATCCGTCTATTTTCCCCAACTCTTTGGTATGAGTGGCAGCCGTATCTATCATTTCCTGAACAAGGTCATCCGCATCTACAACAGTCCCTTCACGTGATTTCATTTTGCCTGAAGGGAGATCAACCATACCATATGACAGGTGGTATAATCCTTCTCCATAAGGACGTCCGAGCTTTCGCATGATTTTGAACAAAACGTCAAAATGGTAATCTTGCTCATTCCCTACTACATAGACTGATTTATCAATATGATAATCCTGGTATTTAAGGTCACAGGTACCCATGTCTTGGGTAATATACACTGAAGTGCCATCCGCACGGAGTACAAGCTTTTCGTCAAGTCCTTGATCTGTCAGGTCTACCCATACCGAACCGTTTTCTTTTTTATAAAAAACGCCTTTTGCCAAGCCTTCTTCTACAATGTTTTTCCCCAAAAGGTAAGTATCCGATTCGTAATAATATTTGTCAAATGTGACGCCTAGTTTTTTGTAAGTTGCAGCAAATCCTTCGTAAACCCAATTGTTCATGGTTTTCCAAAGCGTCACCACAGCCTCATCTCCAGCCTCCCACAAACGGAGCATTTCTTGTGCTTCCAGCATCAGTGGGGCATTCTTTTTGGCTTCATCTTCCGTTTGACCCTGAGCGATCAAGTTCTGGATCTGAGATTTATAAGCCTTGTCAAAAATCACATAATACTTACCGGCGAGATGGTCACCTTTAAGGCCACTGCTCTCAGGGGTTTCGTTATTCCCAAAGTTCTTGTAAGCCACCATGGACTTACAGATGTGTATGCCGCGGTCATTGACCAAGTTGGATTTGATCACTTCATACCCGTTAGCTTCAAGGATTCCTGCTACTGCAAATCCAAGAAAATTGTTTCTCAAATGACCTAGATGAAGCGGTTTATTGGTGTTTGGGGAGCTGTATTCAACCATCACACGCTTTCCATTGGCAGGTAATCTGCCCCATTCTGAATTTTCTGCAATGGTCTTGAATTTAGTAAGCCAAGTATCCTGCCCGATGACCAGGTTCAAAAAACCTTTGACCACATTAAAACCTACTACTTCAGCAGAATTAGCCTCAAGGTAGCTGCCAAGCTGCTGGGCAGTAGCTTCTGGGCTAAGTTTGGAGACTTTAAGAAAAGGGAAAACCACAAAAGTATATGTGCCTTCAAACTCTTTTCTGGTAGGCTGTAAAGCCAAGGCATCATCCTCTACCTGATGAGAAAACAAATCCAGGAAAGCCTGTTTGAGTGTGGTAATAAGCTTATTTTCTAAATCCATTTGTTAAGTATATGTACTGGTAAGGAACCCTTGCCGCTGCAGGACTTCGGTGCCGCATTTTGCAACAAGGCGCAAAGTTAGCTTTCAGTCATAACAAATCCCCTTTCTCCCAAGGAATTTATATAGGTCAAAAATTTTCTACTAGCGAACGAGTAGTTGCCTCAAGGATGTCAAAGGCATTTTCAGCCATGAGATTTTCTGTATCTAAGGTTGGGTTCACCTCTACTATTTCCCAACAACAAACCCTTTTGTCTTTGATCAGCTCAGTGTTCAATGCCAGAGCCTCCTCAACAGTAAGCCCATCTGGAACTGGTGTTCCGGTACCCACCGAAATAGAAGCATCCAAGCTATCCACATCAAAAGATATGTATATCTGCTCGCAGTCTTTCAAGATAGTCAGTGCCTGTTTGGATACTTCAGAAATCCCAAGCTGCCGGACTTCTGCAGTACTGAAATTTTTGATTCCATGCTGTCTGATCAGGTGGTCTTCGGGTTCTTCTGTATCACGGACAGAGATGAACACTATGTCTTCAGCTTTGATCTTTGGGTTTTCCCCACCTATCTTTTTGATTTTTTCCCAATAATTGATCGTGTCCTGATCAGGAACATTTACCTGACAGGGCAAATTGTCTGTTTGGATACACATTGCCAAAGGCATTCCGTGCATATTGCCTGAGGGAGTAGTATAAGGGGTGTGGAGGTCGGCATGTGCATCGATCCAGATCACGCCAAGACGCTTTTCAGGATGGGCAGCTTTGATTCCCATAATAGTGCCGGCTGCGGTAGAATGGTCTCCCGCCAGAATTATGGGGAATTTTTTCTCAAGTCTTAGTGATTCAACAGTACTGTAGACGTTTTTTAAGACTTGGTAAACACCATCAATGTATTTGGCATGTGGGAACTTGTTCCCTTTCCAAAGATAGTTGTTGGCATCTGGGACATTGATGGGGTCAAACTTTGTGAAGAAGTTGGACTTTTTATCCAAACTCGCAATTTTAAGTGCATCTATTCCTAAACTTGCGCCCCTTGTGCCTGCGGCGAGTTCTGAACGCACTTCTACTAGTTTGATTTTTCTCATATACCTCGGTTATATTTGGGAAGTAATTGCTGGTAAATCCAGCACATACAGCAGCAAAAGTAGCAATTAATCCCTGAATCTTCATCCTCACCTTTTTAGCTGCGCTTGTCACTTTACACATGAAAAGCAACTGATCATACTATTCATTTGTGTAATTATTTGCATATTTGTGCTGTAATCAAAAAATTGCCCAGATTCCGCTTATCAGTAAATTACCCAGAATAGCACGCGTTTAAGTAAGATTAAAGTTCGCCTGGATTACATCCTTAAAGCCTATTGCTATGAAATATTCAGCCATTGTTATTCCATTGATCCTGCTCTTCATGGCTGCAGAATACATTGCTGCGATCTTGTTGAAGAAAAAGGAATATTTCAATTTTGAAAATAGTATTTCCAACTTGAGCATCGGTATTGCAGAAAGGATGATGTATCTGCTGTTCGCTACCATGTTTTACCAGGTGTTTGAGTGGATTTACACCAATTTTGCTTTAATAGAGGTGCCAAGCAATGCTCTTGTTTGGGTTGTGCTACTTATGATGACAGACCTGCTTTGGTATTGGTACCACCGCTTTGGCCATGAAATCAACTTCTTCTGGAGTGCGCATATTGTCCACCATCAAAGCGAGGATTTCAATCTGACAGTAGCAGCAAGGATTACATTCTTCCAGGCCTTGATCAGGAATGCATTTTGGTGTGTACTCCCTTTAATTGGTTTCCATCCTGATATGGTCATTACGATCTTGTTGGTTCATGGAGGGTATTCGTTTTTTACCCATACCCAAATGATTCCAAAGCTCGGCTTTTTAGAAAAAATATTTATTACACCTTCCCATCATAGGGTTCACCATGCCAGCAATGAAAAATATCTAGACAAGAATTACGGAGATATTTTTGTCTTTTGGGATAAGCTCTTTGGTACTTTTCAAGAAGAGGATGAGCAGCCTAAATATGGACTAGTAAAGCCTTTGGGTAGTCAGAGCTTTCTTTGGCAGCATTTCCATTTTTACTTCGAAATGTGGGAAGCAATGTTGATGGAAAAATCATGGAAGGAGAAACTTAAGATCCTATTTGGCAAACCGATCATGGTTAATGAGCTCGCCCGAAGGAGGGCTAGGTTCAAATACCACAAAATGACCAAAGTCGGCAAATTGAGCCATTTTCAGAAATCGTACCTTGTGTTTCAATCTGCCATGGGTATGGTAATCCTCTTTTTATTTACCATGAACTTCTACCAGATGGATTGGGTTAATGTATTATTGGTATTTGTGATTGTCATCTTGACTTTAATCAATATAGGTGCTTTGTTGGAAAGGAAGACATGGCTCTACCATATGGAAATTGCACGGCTTTATTTCACCTTTGTGTGGATTATTTGGGTGTTCAATTTTGACTTGGAACTTGTTGTTTTGATTATAGGCGTGACGCTGACTTTATGGTCGCTACCCATCAAGAATATTTACTATAGATGGATGATGAGGAGTATTGGATAAAATATCTAAGATTTATTTTTTTTGCTGGTGGCGATAATAAGGGCGCTGCCAGCTCACTTTCACCCCTTCCTCATGCCTTTGATCCGTTGATTTTAGGCTTTTGACATGTAATC